>CAZSBA010000001.1:0-86665 GCA_964605035.1 uncultured Proteiniphilum sp.
GGCCTACGATATAATTGAAAAGGATTATGAACTTCTTTACTCCAAGTTAAATTACAACCCCAAGTTCATTTTTGAATATGGAATTATCTTAAATGGTCTAGACAAAAGAGAAAAAGCAGATAGCATATTAACTCGCGGACTTGCGATTAGTTGTGATCCCATGTTCTACAATGTGAAAGGTCGTAATTATCAAGAAATGTGCAAATTTGATAAAGCTGAAGAGTCTTATATGAATTCTACCTTTTTGTTGCCTGAAAGAATTTACCCTTACTATTTGTTGACAAAACTATATGCTGAACCAGATAATTATCAAAGTGATAAAATGCATTGGGCAGCTTATGCTGTACTTGAAAAAGAGCCAAAGGTACATTCGACAGCGATAAAAGAAATGAGAGCTGAAGTAAGGAAGATATTAAACGAAAATGATACAACAACTTATGGCAAATAAAAATAAAATGCTAAAGCGAATAGGAAATATTTTATTAAATGTTTTTTATTACTCATCTATTGTGTTAATGATAATAATTGCTTTACGAGTTTTTGTGTTTAGCTCTTTTAAAATTCCCACCGACTCAATGGAGCCTTCAATTGTTCCTGGAGACTATATACTAGTTAATAAGATGGCTTATGGAGCACGTATATTCAATATATTTGAAGTGATGAATAAAGAGGATACAAAAATTAATAGAGTCCCAGGATATACTAAAGTGAAGCGTAATGATGTTATTGTATTTCATATGCCTCATCCTGATAGTTGGGATAAAATTGAGATGGATATGATGAAGTACTTCGTTAAGCGCTGTATTGGAGTAGCAGGAGATACTCTTAGAATTGTTGATGGGTTTTATTTAATAAATTCTGATACTGTACCCCGATATGGAAATTTGGTGTCAGAAAAAAAACTAAACCAAACGTCTTCAGAGATGCTATCATCTGGTGTTTATAACACATTTCCATGGGACTCTTCACTTGATTGGAATATAAAGGATTTTGGCCCATTATACATTCCTCGCAAAGGTGATAAAGTAGAACTTGACAGAACAAACTCATTACTTTACAAGAAAATAATCGAATGGGAGAGAAAAAGTGAATTGGAGTTTAAAAACGATACACTTTACGAAAACGGCATCCCTATGAAGATATATATATTCAAAAATGACTATTATTTCATGGGGGGCGATAAAGTAGAAAACTCACAAGACTCTAGATATTGGGGATTTCTTCCTGAAGAATTTATTGTAGGTAAAGCACTATGTGTATGGAAATCGGTAAATCCATATTCAAATAAAATAAACTGGAAAAGAACGATGAAGAAAGTTGAATAAACAGCACATAAGAATTGATATAGAATTGTTAAGAGTAATTCTTTGTAATGATATATTTTATAGTCTTTATTTGCAATATATTAATACTCGAAAGGAGATTAATATTCAACACACATTATTGTGTGACAACAACAAAATAAATAGTTAAGGACTCTAGCTATTGAAATGATCTATATAGCAAATTGTAATAGAGTTTTTTTAATTTATACATATAAAGTATATGATAGAAGATTTACCTTAGCAGTATCTCATAAAGTGTGTAAGTATTAATCCGATGGTTAAAAGGCTAGCCTTTTAACCATCGGAGTAATTTTTTATTTACTTTTAAAACTTACACATTTAGATTATGAAGAAAGATGATTATTTGAACACTGATTTCTTTAAACAGTTTAAAATATCAGAAGAGTTTAATAGCTTCTTCTCTGAACTGCACAAACGTGGTCTTGAAGCCATGTTAGAGGGTGAGCTTGATGCACCCCTGGGTTATTCAAAACACGCTAAGTCCGATGGAACTAATGCACGTAATGGCCATGGCACTAAGACAATAAAGACATCTCTTGGTGAAGCACAGATTAAGGTTCCACGAGATAGAGATAGCAGCTTTAATTCCATGATCGTGCCAAAGCGTAAAAACATGATTGATGGAGTTGAAAATGTTATTATTTCATTCTATGCCAAAGGAATGAGTAATAGTGATATAGAGGAGCAGATGCAAGAGTTGTATGGCTTTGATATATCTACAAGCACTATATCTCGTATTACAGACAGAATATCAGAAGCTATAATAGCTTGGCAAAATAGACCTCTTGAGCCTGTATTTAATAGTTTGGATGGATGGTATTGTATCTAAAGTACGTGAGAGCTCAAAGGTAATAAACAAGACTGTTTATATAGCTGTAGGACTACACGGAGATGGCATAAAAGAAGTACTAGGTCTTTGGTTAGGAAAAATGAAAGTGCTTCGTTTTGGATGAGTGTCCTTACTTATATTAAAGTGCGTGGCGTCAATGATATTTTAATTACTTCAACAAATAACCTGAATGGCTTTACAGATACTATTAAGAGTGTTTTTCCTAACTCCCAAACCCAAATATGTGTAGTACATCAAATACGAAACTCAAATAGATATGTAGTCTGGAAAGATAAAAAGCAGTTCTCTAAGTATATGAGATATATCTACGAAGCACCCAATATGGACGCGGATAAAGCAGCTTTAAAGGACTTAGCAGACAAATGGGAGGACAAATATAGCTATTCAATGTAAGCCCTCGGCAAACTCCGTATTGTGATATACAATAAATCCTTGAGATGTATTATTTCATTTCAAGTATTTCGTGGATGTAATGGAAGTAGTGGATTTAATGGATCTCGTGGATTTCAATGATTTCAGAGTATTCTTATAGCCTTTAAATTATCAGGAAGTAATTCAGCAATATCTTTTGAATAGTCTTCATCATAGTCATGTACGTGATCGAGGAAGTAAATCATCCAACTTCTAAAGTCTACTCCCGCTGATTTGCAACACCCCATTAGACTATAAATAATAGCTGTGCTCTCTGCACTGTCATCATTCTGACAGAATAAATAATTTTTTCTTCCTACAGCTACGGGTCTAACTGCATTCTCGATGCCATTGTTGTCTATACTATATCTACCATCTAAATGATAGCGAGATAATTTATTAAAGCGTTTATAGGTGTATAAAATTGCTTTTTCAATTGGGCTTCCTTTTATTACTTTGGGATACTCTGCTAAAAGCCATTTTTCAAATACAACCATGATGGGGTAAGCTAGTCGCTTTCTATAATTAGAGGCCTCTTCAAATGATAGTTTCTTATCTTTAATTTGGCACTCTATCTCATAGAGTAGCTGTATCTGTTCCAATGCTTTTTCTGAACGAGCCTGGTCGTTCTTGATCGATTCTGTGAACTTTCTTCTAGCGTGTGCCCAACAGGATAATAGTATCACCCCCTTCTTTCCCTCAAGTAATTCATATCTTTCATACCCATCTGTTTGTAGAGCTCCTTGATATCCATTAAAAAGCTTAAGCACAACTTCGCCACTTCTAGATCCTTTATCCCAATAGAAGTATTGACGTCCAGACATAGGTTCTCGCACAAGCCATAGATATCCCTTAACTGTCTTGTGTTTATCGTTTCGTACAATCGGCAGAGTGGTTTCGTCACATTGTAAATAATCAGACTTCTTCATCAACTCCCATAATCTCAAGTATAGAGGCATCATTAGGTCGCTTACCTGCTGGAACCATCCAAAAATTGTGGACTCTGGTATCTTCATACCTAATCGCTCAAACTGTTGCCGTTGCCTATAAAAGGGTATGTGGTCTATACATTCTATTTTCCGATACAAAACTTACCAAATATGTTACCAAGTATCTCATCTGTGGATATTTGCCCTGTTATCTCACCAAGATAAAACATACATTCACGTATATCTTGTGCTAAGAAATCGTGAGTAATATCTATTTCGAGTCCATCTTTCACTCTTAAAATAGCCTCTAATGCTTTTTTCAAAGCTTCGTAGTGTCGCATATTGGTAACGATAACATCATCTTCTCCAATTGAGGGTATAGCAGCTGTGCATACCAATAGCTCTTGTAGTTTGCTGGTGTTGATATGCTGTTTGGCAGATATAAATAACCTCTTGGCTACTAACTCAGGCAGTATCGATTCAAACTGGGCTTGCTGATCATCTGTTAGCAGGTCGGCTTTATTAAACAGTATGATCACATTCTTTTCGTGAAGTTTTGGAGTGATTAGAGATGCCAGTGACTCTATCTTGCTTATTGAAGTAGTCAAGTCAATCATCCAAATAACTATTGATGCCTGTTCAATTTTTTGATACGTACGTTCAATTCCCAATGTTTCTATTATATCGGTTGTCTGACGAATACCTGCAGTATCAATAAATCTGAATGTTACACCTTTAATATTTACAATATCTTCAATAACGTCGCGTGTGGTGCCATGAATATCGCTTACAATTGCTTTTTCTTCATTTAACAGAAGATTTAGGAGTGTTGATTTACCAACATTAGTTTCTCCAATAATTGCAACTGGTATTCCGCTTTTAATAGCATTACCCACTCTAAAAGAGTCGGCAAGGTTTTCAATTTCGCGCTCTATATTTAACGTAAGATCAAAAAGATGATCTCTGTTTGCAAACTCTACATCCTCCTCTGAGAAGTCGAGCTCTAGCTCGATTAGCGAGGCAAACTGCAAAAGTTTATCTCTGAGTTCTGCAAGCTTACGGGCAAACCCTCCACGCATCTGGTTCATTGCAACACGATGTGACGCTTTAGACTCAGAAGAGATGAGGTCGGCTACTGCTTCGGCTTGACTTAAATCTAACTTCCCATTCTTAAAAGCACGTTGTGTAAATTCTCCAGCTTGTGCCAAACGTGCACCGTTTGTGAGAAACAACTCTAAGAGTTTTTGTTGAATATAAACTGATCCGTGACACGAAATTTCAACACTTTCTTCCCCTGTGAACGAATGGGGTGCATGAAAAACATTTACTAATACTTCATCTAATACTTCATCTTTATCTGATATTCGACCAAAATGAACAGTATTTGCAGATGCTGCAGTAAGTTTCTTACCACTTGGCGAGTTAAAAATAATATCTGTCAGAGAAATACAGCCTTCACCCGACAAACGTATAATGGCTAGTGCTCCCATACCCGGAGGGGTTGATATAGCACAAATAATATCTTTATTAATCAATTTATATATCGATTTTAATTTTAAACAAACTGATGCTATTAGTACCTAAAACTGCTACCTCCCAAAAACTCCCTTAAAAGAGATGTAGGGGGAAGTTCACGATCTGTGATATGATTGAAATAGCTAAGAAATTTAAGTAGGCGATATGCTTCGGAGTATTCAGGAACAGTGCGTGGAACTTGCATTAAGATTGGTTCTACATGTTGCCTGATTGCCGCTAGCTCATAGATCATTGCAGAGTTAAACATTACATCTGCATTTTCTTGAAATGGGAATATCCATTTGTCTTCACCACGTCTTACACTGTCCCATCGTGCTATGGTTTGTTGGGCCGAGTATCCTCTGTATGTGTAATCTCTAACAATACGACGTATCAACCTGTTGTCTGAAGCAGGAATCCAGTTATGATCGTCTAGAGAAATTGTTGTGAGTGCTGATACATAAATGAGAAATTTATTTTCGGGAGGGATATGTGACGACAATTCGGGATTTAAACCATGTATTCCCTCAATTATTAAGACACTATTTTCGTCCATTTTCAGAAATTTGCCTCGATACTCACTCATTCCTGTTACAAAATTGTAAAACGGAAGCTCCACCTTTTCACCCTTCATTAGTTTTAGCATATGAGACTCAAAAAGCTCTAAGTCAAGAGCATATAGTGATTCATAATCTTTTTCTCCATGTTCATCTAAAGGGGTTTTATCTCGATCTATAAAATAATCGTCTAATGAAATACCTACAGGCTTTAAAAGATTTACCCTCAACTGCACTTCCAATCTTTTGCGAAAGGTAGTCTTACCCGATGAAGAGGGACCCGATATAAATACAACTCTAACTCCATCATTAAATCTTTTTG
Source organism: uncultured Proteiniphilum sp. (assembly GCA_964605035.1). GTDB lineage: Bacteria > Bacteroidota > Bacteroidia > Bacteroidales > Dysgonomonadaceae > Proteiniphilum. The sequence goes on from CAZSBA010000001.1 coordinate 5,931, forward strand.
CAATTTCACTCGCTATATCGTTTATTTGCATCGACTGGTATGCTTCTGCTACCTGTATTACTTCATATACTTTATCTTCTTTTATGGCACTATTAAGATCGCCAACATTATCTAACTCAATTATCTTCAAGAAATTCAAATGTTCTCTGTATACATTCAACAATTTCTCCTGATAAACTTCAGGCTCTAACTCTATAGGGTTGTCTCGATTTGGCACACGTAACAAAAACCCTCCATTATGTGGTTGAATATCGAACATAGTAATATATCCAGTAGATGGGGTTAGGCATCCATAAAAATAATCTATATAATCATCTAACTTAGAATATCTTGAATACATAAAATCTGAAGTTTCAAGAAGTCTGGCCTTATCCTCCATCCCTCTTTTATGAAACAACTCAACAACTTCACCAGTTTCTTCTTCAACTTGTATGAAAAGAATATCTTCATCAACAATTTCTCTCATTCGATTACGAACAGCATCCAGTTCGGGTATACCAACTGGTACATCAGATTCTATCTGAAAATAATAACCCTTCGATACGGCATGTTCAATATACATTTTTGCTTGTGGTAGTAAATCATCTACTGCCTTTGCTAGAATAAAACAGAGAGAACGCACATAAGTACGCATTGCAGATGAGTTTGACAAATCGACAAACTCTACAGTCTTAGGTCTAAAGACTCGATATGTAAGAGATTCTGTTTTATTATTAACTTTCGCATTTGCTATTAGATACTTCGATTTTACACCAAATACATCTATAAGGTCAACTAACAATGTTCCTACTGGTATATTTTTGTATTCGTTTGTATTTATACAATGTACTCTTACTGTTTCAGTCATAATAATTTCTTTTTATTGGAATCACTAAGTTAGAAATTTTTTTGGAGATGGTGACATTTTACTTTAATCTATACTTAAAAAAACTTATCTTTGTTTCTATGATAGATCTGATTCTATTAGTTCAGTGGAGCTTACTGAGATCAGAATAAATACATAAAGTATTAGTATAAACGGAGGAATTATGAACGATTGGAAAAAAAGACTAGATATAGTGTATTCTACAAATCCTGATTATCACTTCGATGATGAGAGTAATAATAATATTGAAACACTTGCTAAGGAAAAACAGCTTTTACGTATCAGTCTAGATAAAAGAAACAGAAAAGGGAAATCTGTTACACTTATTACAGGATTCAGTGGTAGTGAGACAGACCTTGACGCGTTGGGCAAACAGCTAAAAACAAAGTGTGGTGTGGGAGGTTCAACAAAAGGTGGAGAAATAATAATTCAAGGCGATCATCGTAACAAAGTTCTGAATATTTTACAAAAGGAGGGATATGTTAAATCACGTATCATCTGAAGACTCAACACTTCATATAATAAAAGCATCTGCTGGGTCGGGTAAAACTCACCGCCTTACCGGGGAGTATCTTAATTTACTCTTTTCTAAACCTAATAACCATAAGCATATACTAGCTGTTACCTTCACTAATAAGGCAACAGATGAGATGAAGTCGAGAATTGTGGATGAGCTTTTTCGACTTGCATCGGGCTCTAAGTCTGATTTCCTGAATGGCTTGATAGATAAATTCGGTTCTGATGAGAAAAATATCAGAACTTTATCAAAAACAATATTAGAGAATATACTGCACGATTACTCATCCTTTTCGATAAGCACAATCGACAGATTCTTCCAGCAAACAATGCGGGCATTTACACGCGAGATGGGTATCGCGGGTGGTTATAATGTTGAAATTGACCACAGTGCACTCTTAATGGAGACAGTAGACCTTATGCTTTCGGAACTCGATGAACCGGATAATAAGGCCCTCACTGAATGGCTTTTGAGATTTATGCAAGATAGTATTGAAGAGGGTAAGAGCTGGAAAATTGAAAGAGAAGTTCTGAAACTTGCAGGTGAACTTTTTAATGAAACTTATAAATCACTAACTGATGAGGAACACGCTGCAATTCAAGATAAAAATCATCTGGAGAGCTATAAGCAGATGCTTTTGAGAATTGTAAGGAGTTATGAGTCAGAACTTAAAAAAGTAGGCGAAAGAGCTGTGGCTATTATGAGTAACAACGATTTACAGCCGAACGACTTTAGGGGGAGTAGCACATCACAATTTTTTAAATTTGATATAATTGCAAATGGAAAAGTGCCTGATTTAACTAAAACATTTTTTTCCTTCGCTGACAACATTGAGTCGTGGGTTACAAAAAAAACACCTCCGGAAATAATAGCTAAAATTGAGAATTCATATACAGAAGGTCTAAACGAATGTGTAAAGCAGGTTATCAATCTTTATGAGAATAATATAAACTATATCAGCTCAAAAACCATCCTTCAAAATTTTTATGCGCTTGGAATTCTTAATGATATAAAGAAAAGGCTGCAAAAACTGCAACAAGAGAATAATGTTTTGTTTATTTCTGATACCACAGAACTTTTAAATGATATTATATCAGGATCCGACTCTCCTTTTATATATGAGAAGACTGGTACTAGAATCACAAATTATATGATTGATGAGTTTCAAGACACTTCACGTATGCAGTGGGACAACTTTAAACCATTAATTATTGAGAGTTTAGCATCGGGCAATTTCAACCTTATTGTAGGTGATGTTAAACAAAGTATATACAGGTTTAGGAACTCCGACTGGCGATTATTAGAAGAGCAGGTGGATGTTGATTTTCCTAAAGAGTATATCAAGAAGCATGTTTTAGACACAAACTGGCGAAGCGATGCTAAAATTGTGGAGTTTAATAATGCATATTTCAAATCGGCTGCTACAATACTGCAAAACGATTATAATGAAGTTGCCAATGATGAAAATAACCAGTTAGTTGACGCGTATGGTGATTTATTCCAGCATATACCTGATAATAAAATTGGTAGTGGAGGTCATGTTAAGGTTACTTTCTTAGATAAGGATAAGGATGATGATTGGAAAGAAGAAGCCCTTAGAAGGCTTCCATTAGAAATAGAATCATTGCAGGATCAAGGTTTCGCTCTAAAGGATATAGCTGTAGTTGTTAGATCAAATAAAGAGGCTGTGGAAGTTGCAGAGACTCTTCTTACTTATAGTGATACGAATCCTCAATCTCCTTACCGATACGATATAATATCAAACGAAGCTCTTTTAATTAGAAGTGCGCAGAGCGTTACTACTATCATATCAATAATGAGATACCTGAGCAGTCCCGACGATGAAAGGTTGCGCATGATGGCAATTTATGAGTTTTATCGATTTCAAAGAAAATGTACTCCTGGCGAAGCCTTGCTGGCCTACCGTGAGGAGTCGCATAGAGATTTCCCTGACGACATAGAGCATAAATTAAAAGAGTTAGCTGCATTGCCTTTTTATGATATGATAGAAGGACTAATTACAATGTCTGCTGACAGTCTCGATGATAAAGAAAATGCATACATACAGGCTTTTCTCGATATCGCTCTTAAATTTAGCGTTGACAGATCTGCCGATATTAATGCATTTATAGATTGGTGGGATGATAAAGGCAAAGACAAAACTCTCTTTTCTCCTGACGAACAAGATGCTATAAGATTAATCACAATTCACAAATCAAAAGGTCTAGGATTTGGAGCTGTAATTATGCCTTTTGTTAACTGGAAGTTTGAACATGGCTCAAATAATAATATTATCTGGTGTAAACCTTCTGTTGCTCCATTTGACGAATTGAATGTTATTCCTCTTAAATATACAAAGAAGTTAGTAGATACAATTTTCAGAGAAGATTATTTAATCGAGAAAAAACTAACACTAATAGATAATCTAAATCTACTATACGTTGCATTCACTAGAGCGAAACACCGCCTCATTATATTTGCTCCAAAACCAAGAAAGAGTAGAAATATAAGTGATGCTTCAATTCTTCTAGATAAAGGTATTAACAATAGCCCTACTCTATCGGGAGAGAACTTAAAAGAGATTGATGGAATATCGGTTTTAGAATTGGGCAACCCCGATAAACATGATAAAAAAACAGAAACTCAAGTATCCAGCAACTATAAATCGGGCAAATGGCACTCTCAGTCATTTGATAATCGACTTCAATTGAAATTCAACTCAATTGGTTTTTTTAGTGATGATGGTAGTCGTGATTACGGAAAGTTGATGCATGATATAGTTAGTAATATTCAGAAGCTCGATGATATACCTGAAGCAGTAAGCAAAAAAATAACAGAAGGTGAAATAAAGGAACAAGATAAAGAGAATATTATAATTGATATTGAAGGTTATCTCACAAAACCGGAGGTTGTGGAATGGTATAGCGGAAATTACACAGTCTTAAATGAGGCTGTAGTTATTCATCCCGGTAGCGGAATAAGTAAACCCGACCGTGTAATGATTGGTAAAAACAAGGTTATAGTGGTGGATTATAAATTTGGTGAAAACGAAGAAACTAAATACAGGCACCAGGTAAAACGCTATATGAAAAGTATTACCGATATGGGCTATAGAAACGTTGAGGGTTTCATTTATTACGTAAAATTGGGTAAATTAGAAACTGTTTAACTCTGATAATTGAGTTAAGAATATGTGTTTTAAATCTTACGCGATATTTTTGATATGGATGCATACAACTCATCCTAAACAAGTTAAACTTAAATAAATGATTTTTAAGATGTAAAATACTCTTTAAAAAATAGGACCTGAAACTTTATAGCATTGCTCCAGTATTCCCAATTATGTACTCCGGGCCTAATGATATAATCATGTGGAATATTACGATATAACAGTTCTTTATGAAGAGCCTCATTCACCTCGTAGAAAAAATCATCTTTCCCACAGTCAATTATAATTTTTAAATCACCAGGAGTAAGCAGATGAAGCAGACCCATTACTGTATAATTATTCCAATTATCTGGATTTTCTGATTGTAACCCGATATATTTTTTCATACCCCAATTATTGGGAAATGGTCTTATATCTACTCCACCACTCATACTACCACATGCACCAAAAACATCTTGATTTCTAAATCCTAGGTATAATCCTCCATGACCGCCCATACTTAATCCAGTAATTGCTCGACCATCTCTAGAAGCAATTGTATTATAATTCTCATCTATATCTTTTATCAATTCATCAGCTACAAAAGTCTCATATTGATAGCTGGGATCAACGGGACTATCCCAATACCAGCTGTCAGCACCCCCATCAGGACATACAATAAATATATCATGAAGGTCAGCCAGTTCTTTAACAGAAGGAACTTTCTGAACCCAGCCGTCGTAACTGTCACCATGCCCGTGTAGTAGATAAAGAACAGGTAATGATTTGTCTCCTTTGTATGATTCAGGTATAATAATCACAACCTTTATTTCTTTATCCATACTATTACTGTACACACTTAATGTATCTACTATAGCAGGGTGTACAGTATTTATAAAAAATATTACTAAGAGAAAAGCTAAAGAAAAACGTTTCATAAATATTATTGTTGTTGTTTTCAGACAGCAAATATAATCACTTTTATTACTCTTTATAGCATAGTATTATCACATTGGGAACAAAAATCATAGAAGTGACGTTTAAAATATAGATGTCTTTTGATTGTAAATATCATAACATTGAGCTTTTATTTAAATATAAAATTATTGATTATGGAAATTCAGAAAAAATTAGACAATAGCAGGGGTAGCTTCTTTATTGAAAAAGATGGCAGACAAGTTGCAGAGCTTGATTTCGAGATTAAGGAAAATATATTAGATGCATATCACACAGGTGTACGCCCTGAACTTGAAGGACAAGGTATTGCGGGAAGGCTTTTTGATGAAATGGTTAATTTTGCACGTGAGAAAGGTTATAAAGTCAAACCCTCATGTCCATATATAGATGTAAAATTTAGAAGAGATCCCGAAGGGTATAGCGATGTAGTATATAATTCCTAGGATAATTGAATAAATAAAAAATCCGTCAGACAACTGTTCAGATTAGAACGTTAGTTAGCCTGACGGATCACCTTTTATCGCAAGTGTATTCTGCGAATAGATAAACCTAAAACTCTAATTCTTAGCTACTATTGAGCAACCTATTGCAACGGTAGAAGCCGGATCGGGAGTTTTCCCCTGCAATAGTGCTTCCACCGCATTTGATGCATATGAAACATTTACCGCTGATGCATCTTTATAGTTATCATCAACAGTACCGGTGTAAGCAACTACAAAATTTCCATCTCCATTATTTTTTAGTAGAAAGATTTCTGGTGTTCTTGAAGCACCATATGCTTGGTAAACACTCTGATCTCTATCCTTGAGGTAAGGAAATGGATAATTTTTCTTCTCGGCTCTTACTCTCATTTCATCCATAGAGTCAACAGGTTGCTTATCTGCATCATTAGGATTAATTAATACTAACGGGAATCCTTGTGAAGCATACTTATTATGCAAATCAATAATTCTATCTTCGTAAGCAATCACATAAGGGCAGGGATTGCACGAGAAAATAACCATAACTCCTTTTTCATTTGAATAATCTGATAACGATATTGTAGATCCGTCAATATTCTTTAAAGAAAAATCGGGAGCTACACTCCCAACGGATATAGGCTGAGCACTCAATGTTATTGCACTTATAGCAATCAGTGTAAATAATGATAATTGTCTTCTCATCTCTGTAGTTTTTAAAATGTTAATTGGATAATAGTGGTTTCACGATATCTTCCAATTCAGTAAATGTAAGCTCTTTAGCATAGAACTCTCTAAAACTTTTACTATATATTAAAGTAGCAGGGATTGCACCCGTCCACTCCTTATTAACAATGGGAATCCAGTTATTAAAGTCGGGATCATCTAAAAGAACTACATCATTTTCCATATTGTTTTTTTCGATAAATGGAATAAGCTTCGAGTCAATCTTATTTGGCATGTCCATACTAACCATAATAACTTTTAGTTTACTATCACGATACTTTTCTCCCAGTTTCTCAAAATATGGTATCTCTTTAATGCATGGTCCACACCAGGTAGCCCAAAAGTTTACAACATATACAGTATCATTCTCATGATATAATAGAGGCTGGAATTCACTAAAATTCATCACCTTTATTTTATCATCAACTTCTGATGAATTAATCGTAAAATAATAATTTTCTGCATCTGAGACTGTAGATGCAAATAGAAAAAAAATAAGTATATAGAATTTATAAAGAGATTTCATATTACTTATATTTATAAATTCAGATTTCAAATTATTGAGCTGTGATTATAATTGGTGAACAACTGATATTTAAGTGTTGTTCATTGTAATTGACTGCAAATCTGTTAAATATAAAATAGAAACGTTAAGCTCATTACCAATAAAACAAAAAAAGGTGTGAACATTTAATTCACACCCTTCAATGTTTTCTTATCTACAAATCATTTCAGCAGACCATCAGGATCTAAGTTTTCATGTTCTATATCCAGAAAATATTTGTATGTGCCCACCTTCAATTCGCTGCAAGCATCATAATCACAAACTATAATTCCTTTTTCATGCATTTGTAATGCACTTATAGTCCACATTTGATTAATTGCTCCTTCAACTGCGTGATATAATGCACGTGCTTTGTTGTGTCCGTTAACAAGGATAAGAACTTCTTTAGCATCAAGTATTGTTCCTACACCTACTGTTAGAGCAGTTTTGGGCACTTTATTAACGTCATTATCAAAGAATCTTGAATTAGCAATTACCGTTTCGGTAGTTAATGTTTTAATTCTTGTTCTCGAAGATAGTGAAGATCCAGGCTCATTAAATGCAATATGCCCATCAGATCCAATTCCACCAAGAAATAAATCTATCCCCCCTACATCTTTCATAGCTTTTTCATAAGCTGCACATTCTGCCTCAGGATCTGAAGCCATACCATTTAATATGTGTACATTTTCTTTTTTAATATCAATGTAATTAAAGAAGTTCTTCCACATAAAAGTATGATAACTTTGAGGATGGTTTGAATCTAGTCCTATATACTCATCCATATTGAATGTCACCACATTCTCAAAAGACACCGCCCCTGTTTCATATAATTTAATTAACGATTTGTATGTTTTGAGGGGTGTAGAACCTGTTGGTAGTCCTAATACAAATGGATTTGAAGCCGTAGGTTTAGCTTCATTTATTTTTGCTGCTATATAATTTGCAGCCCACTGCGCCATCGTATCGGCTTCGGGTTGAATAATAAGTCTCATAATCTATATATTGTTAATTCTATTTTATTTTTCTTTATAATTTAAGTCTGCTAGCCATACTCTTACCCAAGTTTTGAGCAGCTTCCTGCACATTGCTAAGCATTCCTTGCCTTAATACTACAGGTTCTGCAATTAATTCAAACTCCATTTCATTGGAAAAAGCTAACAAATTTTTAGCTGATGCATCTGACCATGTAAAGCCACCAAAACATCCAAATATTCGATTCTTTATATTACGATTTTGTAAAGAAGACACCAAGCTTTCAATTTCGGGATATAACTTGTTATTATATGTAGGAGATCCAATTATTAAACCTTTATATTTAAAGACATCTCTAATTATGTCAGAGACGTGACTTTTTGCAACGTTATGCAGAACAATATCTTTTAGTCCATTCTCGGCTGCTGCATGTGCAATTGTCTCGGCGAGCTCTTCTGTGTGACCATACATACTGCCATATGCAATAACTAATCCATTATCTGCATCATATTTGCTAAGCTTATCATATAAACTTACAACATCAGCCACTTCTCCTTCGCTGGTCCACACTGGCCCGTGTGTAGAACAAATCATATCTATCTCTACACCAGAAAGTTTCTTTAAAGCAGTTTGTACAGGAGAGCCAAACTTACCTACTATATTTGAATAGTATCGAATCATTTCGTCGCGATACTTTTCTGTTCTCATTTGAGTATCTAACACTCCACCATCTATTGTGCCGAAAGTTCCAAAAGCATCACCGCTAAAAATAACTCTATTTTCTTTTACATAAGTCATCATAGTCTCAGGCCAATGTACCATTGGTGTCATGTAAAACTGCAGGATATGTTTGCCTAAGTTAAGCTCCTCTAAATCTTCTACTTGAATTACATTCTTAGTAATACCATAATAACCGTTGAGCATATCAACAGAACGCTTATTGCCCACTATCTGAATATTGGGATATCTGGAGACTAACAATTCAATCGACCCTGAGTGATCGGGTTCCATATGATTAACAACAAGATAGTCAATCGGTCTATCGCCCAATACCGAAACAATTTTTCTGAAAAAAACATCAGAGTAACATATATCCACTGTATCAATCAACGCTGTTTTTTCGTCATCAATAATATATGAGTTATAAGATACTCCAAGTGGCAAAGGCCACATACTCTCAAAAAGATGCTTAGTTCTATCGTTCACACCAACATAATAGAAATTGTTGGTAATTTCAAAAGGTTTATACATATTTTGTAATTATCAAATATCAGTTCACAGAAAATGAATGGTTAAACTATTTCTTCTTCTTCTGTTTTGGTTTAAACATTTGAGATTGCTTTGGAGTGTCGGCAACCACAGCAGGTTTTCTAATTCCATTTACAATAAGCCATATTCCCCATATTACAAAAGGTATACTTAACCATTGGCCGATATTCAAACCAGTAGACTCAATCATTGAGTACTCCTCTTCAACCTGTACGTTTTTAACAAATTCCACAAAAAAACGGAAAAGGAAAATGATTAAAATCCCAACACCTGTAATAAGACCATTTCTATCCTTGGCACTTGTATTCCAGAACATATACATTGTAATGGCAAATACAGCTAGATAAGCAAGCGCTTCGTATATTTGTGTGGGGTGTGATGGTTCTGTATATATAGGTTCAGCTCCATTCATCCATTGATAGAGATTATCAACAAATCTAAAACCCCAAGGTTGATCAGTGGGACCACCATATATTTCATGATTCATAAGGTTTCCAAAACGTATCATTGCAGCTGTGAATCCTGTAGGAACCATAACCCTATCTAATGTCCACAACATATTTTGCTTAGACACTTTGCGCGAATACAACCACACAGCAATAAGAATTCCTATTACACCGCCGTGGCTAGCAAGACCACCTTCCCACACCTTAAGCATCTCGAAAGGATGAGCCAAATAATATTCGGGTTCATAAAAAAGACAGTGACCAAGCCTTGCTCCAACAATTATTCCCACTATCATATATACAAATAGTGAGTCAAACCATTTTTCAGGAAGATCTTCCTTCTTAAATATTTTTTGAACGATGTATACAGCTACGATAAGTCCAATTACCCAAAACAATCCGTACCAGCGTATTTCACGACCAAGGACGGTAAATAATGTGGGGTCTACATTCCAGGTTACTGAGAGTAGTATATCCATATAAATAAATATTTTTTACAAAGATAGTGAAAAAAGCAGTAACTTCTACACCAGCTTTTTAATCCAGTATTCTTTTTCACCCGGGAGAAGATCGACAACAGGAATTTCAATTAGTGTGTATGCTCCTGGTTGCTGCTTCATTGTTGCACGAGCCGAACTAACCAGTACCTGTGCCGTTAAGGCTGGATTATTTATGCGCATATCAAAGCTAAAAAGTTGGTTCTGTGTTTTTCCTGAAACTCCCTTTCTTTCCATCAGCACACCATGTCCCATATCTTTAAGAGCATCAACGTCATCAACCTGCAATACATGTGTTTCATCATTAACAAAATAGTCATCCTCTTTAATTGATTTAGAAACAGACAGGAAATCGAATCCATCCTCAAGCTCAATGTAAACCATTCTACGATGCACACCTGTTCCGGTAGGGATTGTCATCGACAGTGCGTTCCTAACCCCTTCGATGGCTTTTACAGCAACAGTGTGACCCATACTCATACCAGGGCCGAAATTAGTATACGTTAATCCTTTAGGAGCTAATGCTTCCAAAAGTGTACGTATAACCGAATCACTACCTGGGTCCCATCCGGCAGCAACAACAGAAACTGCATTGTTTTCTTTTGCAACTCTATTTAGTGATTCACGTAGTTCTACTATTTTAGAATGTATATCAAAACTGTCAACTGTGTTAATTCCTAGTTTAAGGCATTCGATAGCATACGATTCTACACTTCGAGTAGGAGCAGTTAAAAATGCTACATCTATATTTTCTAATTCCGATATATTGGTTACTACCTTGTAATCTTTTAATTCTATCGGTATGTTAGATGCATCACGCCTCACAACACCTACTACTTCAAAATCCTCAGCAGTTTCAAGTGATTCTAATACATACTTACCAATATTACCATATCCTATAATTGCTGCTTTTATTTTGTACTGCATATATTTATTTTTTCAGTTAAATTCTTAATTATTAGAAATTGAAAATTAGTATCACTCTCACAAAATTATAAAAAAAAAGAGCAAACTATACTATATTAATGTAAATCTTATGTTTCACCATCTTCTAAAACCTCATACTCTTTATTATCTTCATCTTCTTCTATCCATATATTTTCAGGTCGCTGTGGCCCTTGGTTTCTGAAAATTACAGCGATAATCAAACCACTTATAGCACCAGAGAGATGCCCTTCCCACGAAATCGAAACATCAACCAACTCAGCTATTGGAAATATGCTCCAGATAGTGCTGCCATAAATAAATGTCACTACTAGAGATACAGCAATTAAAGGAATGTACCGCCGTAAAACACCACTAAGAAAAATAAAAAACAAAAGCGCAAATACCAATCCACTTGCTCCTATGTGATATGAGCTCCTGCCAATTATCCATGTAAAAATTCCACTCAACATCCATAGATAAATAAAGGCTTGGAATGCAATATTTCTGTAAAAATAAAAGAGCATCCAAATCAGTATTAATAGAGGAAGTGTATTTGACCATAAATGCGAGAATGAAGAATGTAAAAATGGAGAAAAGAATATCCCTGGAAGACCTTTAAAAATACCGGGATATATCCCGAGGTTCGACAAACCACTTCCAAAAACAGCTGTGTGATCAATTACAAAGACTAACCAGATTAAAACCACAAATAAAATGGATGGAATCAACGCCAACTTCACCCTTTTTTTCTCTAAACCATTTAAACCACTGCTTTCCATTTGATGACAAATATACAATCAGTAAAATATATAAAATAGTAGTTCAACAAATTTAATTCTTTTTTTTACTTGTTCTATAATTTCAAATTTATTATCTTTCGCATTAATTAATACAGCTCGCATAAACTTTAAATTACCAAGTGATGAGTTATCTGAAATTCAATAAAGACCTAATGATTAACCTCGAATATTCTTTATACAGAAATGTATTAAGAACTAATAGAAAAGGAGCTTATCAAAACACCTCTATATCTGGTTGTAACACCACAAAATACCAAGGTCTACTTGTTATGCCAGTACCTTTTTTAGATGATGAAAATCATCTTATTTTGTCCTCCTTCGATGAGACTGTAATTCAGAGAGGTGCAGAATTCAATTTAGGAATTCATAGATATGCAGGCGACAATTACAGTCCCAAAGGACATAAATATATACGTGAATTTAATAGCGATAGTATCCCGAAAACTATTTATAGAGTAGGCGGTGTCATACTTTCTAAAGAGATAATGTTTTCATCAAAAGAAAATAGATTGATGATAAAATATACTCTTCTCGACGCTCATTCACCTACTAAAATCAGATTTAAACCATTTTTGGCATTCCGAAAAGCATCACAATTAACAATAGAAAATGAACAGGTAGATAAATCCTATCGTAATGTTGAAAACGGTATTTCCACATGCATGTATAGTGGTTATCCCGAACTCTTTATGCAGTTCAGTAAAGACCCTGAATTTATATATCATCCCGACTGGTACCGTGATATAGAGTATCTTCAAGATCTACAAAGTGGTGATACTTATAGCGAAGACCTATACGTCCCTGGATATTTTGAGATGTCAATTGCAAAAGATGAAGAGATTATATTCTCAGCAGGAGACATTTTGGTTGACACTTCAAATTTGGCAATAGAGTTTGACATCGAAAAGAATAAAAGAACCCCACGATCAAATTTCTATAACTGTCTCAAAAATTCGAGTCATCAGTTTTATTACATCCCAAATAATGGTGAAAACTATCTACTTGCAGGGTACCCTTGGTTTAAAGTGAGAGCTCGCGATCAGTTCATTTCGCTTCCAGGATGTACACTATCTGTTGGAAGACCCGACGATTACGAAAAAATAATGGACAGTGCCATACCTCATATCAAAAACTTCATGGTTGGAAAGAGCACAAGGGGTTATATAAAACAGTTAAATGATCCGGATGTGCCTTTATGGGTGATATGGTCTTTACAGCAATACTATTTAGAATTTAAAGACAAATTCATAGAAAAATATAGCGACTTTCTATTAGAGATTATAAATTATATACTGGATGGCAAACACCATAATTTGTTTTTTCATAAGGATAATGCACTTTTAAGTACTAACGGAAAAGATAAGCCAGCTAGTTGGATGAACGCCATTATAGACGGGCAGCCTGTAATACCTCGATCGGGATATCTGGTAGAATTTAATGCATTATGGTATAACGCTCTTAAGTTTGCCGAAGAGATTGCAAAAGAGAAAGGAAATATTGAACTTTCAAACAGCTTAAGTTTTAATGCTCAAACTGCTTGTAAATCGTTTACGAATACATTTATGAATGATGCAGGCTACCTGTATGATTATGTTGATGGACCATATAGAGATCCAAATGTACGTCCAAACATGATTTTCGCGGTTTCACTGCCATATTCTCCACTTGGAAAAAGACAAAAGAAATCTGTTTTAGATTTCGTTACAAAAGAGCTGCTTGCTAGTTGTGGCATCCGTTCACTAACTCCTAAAAGCGAAAAATTCCGCCCTCATTACAGTGGTACAGAAAGCGATAAAAAATTTGCATACTTTAACGGAATGGCATTTCCATGGCTATTTGGAGCATATATTGAGGCATATTTGAATCTATTTCAACTCAGTGGCTTAGCATTAGCAGAGCGTATAATGGTGAGTATTGAAAACGAAATGCAAAACGATTGTATTGGCTCCATTTCTGAGTTCTATGATTCTAACCCTCCGTTTATTGCACACGGTGGTTATTCTTTTGCCATGAGCGTAGCCGAAGTATTGAGGGCTAAAAAAATAATGAACTCATTCAAAAGGTAGAATGTTGTAATAAAAAAATAGATATTATCTAAAAACATACAGATGAAAGCATTGATGTTTGGTTGGGAATTTCCACCACATATTCTGGGGGGACTTGGAACAGCAAGTTATGGATTAACTAAAGGAATGTCTAAACAGGAAGACATGGAAACAATTTTCGTTATTCCTAAACCATGGGGTGATGAAGATCAGAGTTTCATGAAAATAATTGGAGCTAACAATACACCTGTAGTTTGGAAAGATGTTTCACAAGAATTAGTTCAGGACCGACTTGGAGTATTCATGGATCCTCAAGAATTCTTCGAATTAAGAGATAGTATCTATGCCGATTTTAGCTATATGAACACCAACGATCTGGGATGTATAGAGTTCTCTGGTCGCTATCCAAATAATATACTTGAAGAGACAAACAACTATTCTATTGTAGCAGGTGTAATAGCCCGTAAATATAAATTTGATGTAATTCATTCACACGACTGGCTAACTTATCCTGCAGGCTTACACGCCAAAAGTGTATCAGGCAAACCAATGGTAATTCATGTTCATGCAACTGAATTCGACCGAAGCAGAGGCAAGCCCAATCCTATTGTATATGGCATTGAAAAAGATGGAATGGATAACTGCGATCACATTATTTGTGTGAGCAATCTTACACGTCGTACAGTAATTGAGAATTATCATCAACCACACTGGAAAGTTACTACAGTACATAATGCTGTAGATCCGCTTAGTCAGGAAATTGAAGCGATAGAACGAATTTCTGGAGTAAAAGATAAGGTAGTTACCTTCTTAGGCAGAATTACAATGCAAAAAGGACCGGAGTTCTTTGTTGATGCCGCAACACAAGTTATAAAAAAAACCGACCATATACGATTTGTTATGGCAGGCAGTGGTGATATGATGGACCAGATGATTCGTCTTGTTGCCGACAGAGGGATAGCGCACAAGTTTCACTTCACAGGTTTCCTTAGAGGTAAACAAGTTTACGAAATGCTAAAATCTAGTGATGTATACGTCATGCCATCTGTCTCTGAGCCTTTCGGGATATCCCCACTTGAGGCAATGCAATGTAATGTTCCGAGTATAATATCATATCAGTCGGGATGCTCTGAGATTCTTAATAATGTTATTAAAACAGATTATTGGGATGTTGATGCAATGGCCGATGCAATTTACTCTATCTGCACATATCCTGCAATGGCAGAGCACCTGAAGGTAGAGGGCAAAATTGAAGTTGATAATATAAAATGGGAAGATGCTGGCTTAAAAATTCGCAATATTTATGACAGCTTAATTTAAATACCACTAATTTGTATAATTTAACCCAACAATAAATATGAAGACAATTTGTTTTTATTTCCAAATCCATCAACCTTTCAGACTAAAAAGATATCGTTTTTTTAATATTGGAAAGGACCACTACTATTATGATGATTATTCTAACGAAGATATAATGCAGCAAATAGCCGCAAGATCTTATATTCCTGCCAACCGGATGTTGCTTGATTTGGTTAATCAAAATATGGGCAAATTTAAAGTGGCATTTTCAATATCAGGGGTAGCTCTTGAGCAAATGGAGATTTATGCACCTGAAGTAATAGATGGTTTCAGGGAATTAAGCAAAACCGGGCATGTGGAGTTTCTTACCGAAACATACGCACATTCTCTATCAAGTTTGTTTGATCCAACAGAGTTTCGAAATCAAGTTAAGCAGCACTCCGAAAGAATAAATTTGTTATTTGGCCAAAAGCCAACAGTACTTCGAAATACCGAGTTAATCTATTCAGATGATATAGCTGAAATGGTGTATGAAATGGGTTATAGTAAAATGATAACCGAAGGTGCTAAGCATATACTAGGCTGGAAAAGTCCAAATTATGTATATAGGGCAGCTTCTCAACCTAACATGAAACTGTTGCTTAAGAACAGTCGATATAGTGATGACTTGGCGTATCGTTTTTCAAATTACAGCTGGAACGAATACCCATTAACGGCAGAAAAGTTTGTAGGATGGATTGCAGATACACCACCAGAAGAAGAGGTTTTTAATCTTTTCATGAATTATGAAGTATTAGGAAATATGCAACCATCACATACTGGTATTTTTGAATTTATGAAAGCACTTCCACGTTTTGCTTTTCAGAGAGGAATTGGATTTTCGACACCGAGTGAAGAGTTGGAGAACAAAAAACCTATAGGTGAGATAATAGTTCCAAACAACATATCATGGTCTGACGAAGAACGAGATGTAAGCGCTTGGCTTGGAAACAAACTTCAACAAAGCGCTTTAAAATCACTTTATGAGATAGGTGAGCGAGTAAGACTTTGCTCAGATAGAAGACTAAAACAAGATTGGTTGTACCTTCAATCTAGCGATCATTTCTACTACATGTCAACCAAGCATTTCGGTAGTGGCAACAGTAATTTCAGTCCTTACATGTCACCATACGATGCATTTAACAACTACATGAATGTGCTGAGTGATTTTATAGAACGAGTAAAAGATCAGTACCCCGACACAGTTGATAATGAAGAGTTAAATGCTCTATTAACAACAATACATAACCAAGAACACGAGATTAAAAGATTACAGAAAGAATTAAAGACTGTTATTGGTACAAACGAAGAACTATTGGTAGAAAAGAATGAAAAAGAAGGTGTACTAAAAAAATTATATAAAAATATCGACAGATAAGAACAATATGTATTATTGAGCTTTATAAAAACAAAAGGAGCCAAATGGCTCCTTTTGTTTTTATAAATAGTATCTAAATCTAACTATTACTTTGCATAGCTAACAGCTCTAGTTTCACGTATAACAGTAATTTTTACCTGACCCGGATAGGTCATTTCGGTCTGTATCTTACGTGCTATTTCATCCGATAGCTTCTCAGTATCTTGATCGTCAATCTTATCAGCCCCAACAATCACCCTTAGTTCTCTACCAGCCTGTATGGCATAAGTCTTCACAACTCCAGGGTAAGAAAGAGCAAGTTTCTCAAGATCATTTAATCGCTTAATATAAGCCTCTACAATCTCTCTGCGAGCACCAGGGCGAGCTCCTGATATAGCATCACAAACCTGAATAATTGGAGCTAACAATGTTGTCATCTCAACCTCATCATGGTGAGCACCAATTGCATTACAGATATCTGGTTTTTCTTTATATTTCTCAGCAAGCTTCATACCAAGTATAGCATGCGGAAGTTCTGGCTCATCATCTGGCACTTTTCCAATATCATGCAACAAACCTGCTCTCTTTGCTTTATTTGGATTAAGCCCAAGCTCAGATGCCATTACAGCGCAAAGATTAGCTGTTTCTCGAGAGTGTTGTAGCAGGTTTTGACCGTAAGACGAACGATATTTCATTTTTCCTACTATACGAACTAACTCTGGATGCAAACCGTGGATTCCTAAATCTATAACGGTTCGTTTGCCTGTTTCTACAATTTCATCTTCAATCTGCTTCTTCACCTTAGAAACCACTTCTTCAATACGAGCTGGGTGAATACGACCATCTGCTACAAGTTGATGCAGTGACAAACGGGCAATTTCTCGTCTAACAGGGTCGAAACCCGAAATCACTATTGCTTCTGGTGTATCATCAACAACAATCTCTACTCCTGTGGCTGCTTCAAGAGCACGTATATTGCGACCTTCACGTCCAATAATTCTACCTTTTATCTCGTCAGAATCTATATGAAATACAGTAATTGCATTCTCTATAGAAGTTTCAGTTGCAACCCTCTGAATAGACTGAATAACAATTCGTTTAGCCTCTTTATTTGCAGTCATTTTTGCCTCATCCATTATTTCATTTATGAATGATTGGGCATCACTTTTTGCTTCCTCTTTTAAAGAATCAACAAGTCTCTCCTTGGCCTCTTGAGCCGATAGGCCAGAGATAGTTTCTAGTTTTTCAACAGACTGCCTGTGTAAACGTTCTAGATCGGCACCCTTCTTATCTAAAAACTCTTGCTGATTTGCTAAATTAGATTTTATCTCATCTAACTCATTGTTCTTCTTGTTGAGCTCTTCGTGTTTTTGATTAAGATTTACCTCTCTTTGTTTTAGTCTATTCTCTGTAGCTTGAATTTTAGAAGTGCGTGAATTGATTTGCTTTTCAGCTTCATTTTTAAGAGAAAGAGTCTCCTCTTTAGCTTCCAGTAAAATTTTCTTCTTTATAACTTCAGCGTCTTTTTCCGCATCGCTCAATATCTTCTGAGCTCGGGAGTTAGCCGCCTTACCAGTCATATACCACGAAACAAACGCTCCGATGATAAGACCAATAATTCCTATAACTATATTCATATTGCTTAATATTAATTGTTTAAAATAAACCTCTCTGACAACAAATCGATTTTAAGTTAATTCAGACAAGTTTTCTATTCTTATTAAATGTCCATAAAAAAACACCTATCAACTAACAATCCTTCAATAAGGAATGATAGTATAAGGTGCGAGTACCTGTTCATAAACGAACAGAGTGAAAAGTTTAAATTTTTAGATAATTATCAAGTTCACTAATTAGCGAATCAATCTTATCTTCAAAGGGTTTCGTATTATTCTTATCACCGAGAGTAAAATTCTCTGCCAATGCCTGAATGGCTGTCATAGCCACAAAATCTTGTGTTGTCAAGTTGGATTTCTCTCCTCCTAAGGCAACTCGGTATTGGTTTATCTTTATATTTATCTTTTTTTCAGCAGCCCTGAAAGCCTCTTCTTCAGACCTATTTATCTTTAAAGGATACTTTCTGCCGGCAATCTCTAATGTCAATAAAAACTTTTCGTCTCCCATTACATAAATCTTTTAAAATTATTTTAATAAATTTATGCATTTGTCTACTTCCCGCACCAGTCTTGAGAGTTTCAATTTTGCGGTTTCAACGTCAACAGATGCTGCCGTTATTGTTCTCGCAGTCTTCAAACCATCATATTTTTTTTTCAATTGTGTTAAATCTTGTACTGCTGAATCTATCTGCTTTTGTCTTGTTGTTACCTCAGTTTTTAACCTAATGTTTTCCTCCTTTAAAGAGTCGCATAAAAACAAAACCTGTTTTATGCGTACCTCTAAATCAACAAGAAGCTTATTATTTTCGTCAGTCATTTTTCACAAGTATGAAAACAAAAATTCACGCAAATATAGGTATAGTAATAGAGTTTCACAAGTTAATTAATCCTTATTTTTCAAATATTCATAGCTTTATGACTATTTCTGGATTGTTTACTTCAGATTTGATAACTTTGCAGCTTTAATTTACTAAAAAATGAATGTAGATATAAAAATTAGTATAAGTGCAGAAATTCTTGAGGTATGCCCCAACTTCCATATGGCAGCAATTGCATGTAAAGTAAAAAACTCTGTTTACAACAAGGAACTTTGGACTAAGATTGACCACATTTCATCTCATTTCATCCAAAACTTCAAAATGGAGGACATTAAAAAGCGCTCTTCTATTGAAGCAACCCGTAAGGTATATAAAAAACTTGGAAAAGATCCTAACAGATACCGCCCATCGGGAGAGGCTTTATGTCGTAGACTACTAAAAGGTCAGGGACTTTATCAAATTAACACTCTTGTAGATCTTATAAACCTTGTTTCACTAAAGACTGGTTACTCGATAGGAGGATTTGATGCAGACAAAATTGCAGGTAATCTTATACTGGGAGTAGGAAAAGCAGATGAGCCATTTAAAGCTATCGGTCGCGGAACAATGAACATAGAAGGACTTCCTGTATATCGTGATTCAATTGGAGCCATAGGTAACCCCAGTAGTGACGAGGAGAGAACAAAGATTACAGCAGAGACTTCAAACTTATTAATGTTGATTAATGGTTATTCTGGTAAAGAAGGGCTTAATGAAGCAGTTGAATACTCTACTGATCTATTGAAGAATTATGCCGAAGCATATAGAATTAGCTTCAATATCAGACCAAGCTAGTTCTTACTTAACCCTTACATCGCTCTTACATCGCTCTATTAAACCTCTATTATGAAAGAACAAAATAAGACCGAAGTATTAATTTAATGAGAGTAAATTATTAATTATATCGAAGTGAGCAATAAATTAAATGATACTACAACACCCTCTTTAGTCGTATCCTGAAGGTTGTTCCTTTACCCAAGTCTGACTGTTTTACATAAACCTCGCCTTTATGATTTTCTTCAACAATACGCTTAACTAATGACAAGCCAAGGCCCCACCCTCGTTCTTTTGTGGTATAACCAGGTAAAAAAACAGATTTAGATTTAGATTTTGGAACCCCTTTTCCATTATCTGTTATATCCAGAAAGACATGTTTTCTGTGGTATGAAATTGAACAGGATATCTCTCCTTCCCCTTTTATGGCGTCAACACCATTTTTTATTAGATTTTCAACTACCCATCCAAATAATGTTTCACTTATTATCACAAACAGTGGCTGTTCTGGAAAATATGTTTTAAATATAACTCTATCTGAAACTCGTTTTTCCATATAGACGAGTGACTCTCTAACAAAGTCTTGTAAGACCACCTTTTTGAGAACAGGCTCGGAGCCTATTTTAGAGAATCTGTCGACTATCATTTGCAACCTGTCAACATCTTTATCCAGCTCAGTTGTAATTGCTGGGTCGATATTTTTTAATTTCAGATATTCAGACCAAGCCAATAATGAAGATATTGGCGTACCCAACTGATGTGCCGTCTCTTTAGATAACCCCACCCACACACTATTTTGCTCTGCGCGCTGAGAACGCTTTAGAGTAATAAAAGCCAGCACAATAAACAGTGAAATCACAAAAAGCTGAAGATAAGGATAAATTTGCAACTGTTTTAGAATATATGAATCATCGTAGTAAAGCAACTGATCCATATCATTTAGGATAATGGGGTCGTGGTTACGTTCGAACGACTCAATTTTTTTATGTAAAAAAACATCTACATGCTCTGTGGGGAGTTTAATATTGTGAGACTCCAGCCTTTCGGTACTCTTATCAAACAAAATCAGTGGAATGGTGGTGTTACTTTTCAAAATAGTTAAAACTAGTTCTGCATCTACCCCTTCTGTCATCATCGACTCGGTAGCAAGCGCCCAAATTTCCATTTTACTTCGCTCCTCTTCGGCAAGTTCCTGCACCATAAAATGAGACACTATTAGAGATATTATAGCTACTATCATCGCCAAAGCGACAAATAAAAAGGTATATGGTTGTCTGGTTTTGTTTAAATGCATTATATTTTCACTTTATTCAAACACGAATACTGGCTCCTGGGGCATATATCCACTTCTTATACGCCATTCGTTTGGGTAAAGATTATTGGCACGATTTCCAATATTTTTAACAAAACCTATTGGCTCATTTTTATATGTGAGTAGAACAATCCCTTTTGGTGCATCTTGAATAGTTATAGACTCGCTACGTAAAAATGAAATTGCATCCTTAAAAGACAATTCGAATACCGTAAATGCTCTCATATTAAGACTATTACTCATTGCAAGAGCATGAGATGGAATAAAATTACTCCCTTTTATCTCGCCTAACTCTATACCCATTGATACAACCTTGAGTTTTTCTTTTAATGATAAAATGGTGTTGGTATGCGCTTTAGGAAGTGCTACAATGCTATTTTCGTATTCCAAATAATCGTAATCTTTAGAATTATTAACTAACCCCTCATAATAAAGGCTATTTTTGATAAAAGTGGCAGGTGTTTTTCTATTCTTTTTGGTGTTCTTATGGCTAACAATCGATTGGTTTGGTAACGTATTTGCATCGTTTTTCCTTATTACAGTTACAAATAAGCCCTCCCCTTTTGTTTTATGCGGAAAGAACCGATAGGCTTTAACTTTTTCATCAACTGAATCAGTAATATCCCATTCTGTATCTACCTCCACTCCAATAAATTCTGCACCTAACTCTCTACTTGCCCACAAAGCATTATTTTCGTTTTCAGAAATATTATATGTACAGGTGCTAAACACTAAAAAACCACCCGGCTTTAATGAGTACCACACATCACTTAATATATTTTTTTGTCTAGCTGCACACATCCTCACATTATCTGCAGACCACTCATTAACAGCAACTTCATCCTTTCTAAACATCCCTTCTCCAGAGCAGGGAGCATCAACTAATATCAAATCAAAAAAATGGGGTAGAGCAGCAAATTCTTTAGGATTGTTATTTGTTACCACAGAGTTAGGATGTCCAAATTTCACCATTGTCTCTGAAAGAATATTGGCTCGTTGGCGAATAATTTCGTTGCTTACCAAGAGGCTGCCCTCGGGCAAAGTAGATAGCAAACCAGTTGATTTACCACCAGGTGCCGCACAAAGGTCTAGACAATTTACAGGATAATGAATAAGTTGCTTAACAACATGCTCTATAAACATAGAAGATGCCTCTTGAACATAGTAATATCCTGAATGAAAAAGAGGATCGAAAGTGAAGGAAGGTCGATCTTTTAGGTAAAATCCGTTTTCTGACCATAAAACTTGTTCTACTGGTGATAAAAACTGCTTGGGGTTGCGTTTATTTTTAAAAGGATTGAGCCTTACACTTACTGGAGCATTTTCGTTCAAAGCATCTAAAAAATTGTCAACTTCTGTATCCAGCAACAGATTAATTGATTTAATAAAATCAGCAGGTAAATTCATCTTTCCTCCACTTTTTTTGCAAAGATAGTAACCATCAACAATTTCACCTAATTACTTTTACTCAAATGAACAAAATTGAATTCTTACCATACAGTTTTATATCTTAAAAAAATATTACCTTTGTAAAACGTCTAATTTATAAAAACATAATCATGAAAAAAAGCCTCTTCTTTGTTTTACTGATGTTCTCGATGTTTTTAACTGCACAAGAAAGACCCGCCCCGCAACCTTCAGCAGACACTTCAGAAAAGTTTAAAGTTGGTATGGCTGGCTATAGCTTTGTGCATTTTAACCTCGACCAGACACTTGAAATGATGGAAAAATGCGATGTTAAATATTTATGTATTAAAGATTTTCATCTTCCTTTTGATAGTAGTGATCAGCAGATTGCCGAATTCCATAATAAACTTAAATCTAAGGGTGTAACTGGCTATGCAGTGGGTCCGATATATATGCGCTCTAAAGAAGAGGTAGATAATGCTTTTGAATATGCTAAACGAGTTGGTGTAGAACTAATTGTAGGAGTACCAAACTATGAGCTTTTGCCATATGTAAATCAGAAGGTAAAAGATTTCAATTTCCACTATGCGATACATTTGCATGGGCCAGACATTGAACTTTACCCGGATGCCGATGATGTATGGGTAAATGTAAAAGATCTGGATCCTCGCATTGGTATGTGCTTAGACATTGGACACGATACCCGAAATGGCAAAGATCCTGTTGAAGATTTGAGAAAGTACCACACACGTGTTTTTGACATTCATATTAAAGATGTTACCGGAGATTCGAAAGAGGGCTATTCTGTTGAGATTGGTCGTGGAATCATCAACATCCCTGCATTTGTAAATATGCTTCGTGAAGTTGGTTATACCGGTGTATGTAGTCTTGAGCACGAAAGAAACATGAAAGATCCACTTCAAGGTATTGCCGAGTCAATTGGCTATTTCAGAGGAGTTATTGCTACCACAAAAAAATGACAACTCTAACATAGTTTTAAATATCATTGAATTTGACTATTTTTGTATTGGCAAAATACTTCGTCTAAATGAAACAAACTTCGCATACAAGAAAGGAAAACCCTGTACTTTATTTAATTCCAGTGCTGTTGGGTGAGACCTCTATTGACCAGGTAATTCCCAGTTATAATAAAAGTATAGTATCTGAATTAAAGTACTATATTGTTGAAAATATTAGAACAGCAAGACGCTTCTTAAAAAAATGTGATCCAGATATTAACATCGATGCGCTTACATTCTTTGAATTGAATAAGCATACCGATATAAAAGACATTTCAGGTTTTCTCGATCCTATGAAAGCAGGTGAGAGCATAGGAGTAATGTCGGAAGCTGGATGCCCGGGTGTTGCTGATCCAGGAGCAGATGTTGTTGCAATTGCACAGCAGAAAGGTTATAAAGTTATGCCTTTGGTGGGGCCATCATCCATTCTCATGGCAATCATGGCATCAGGGTTCAACGGACAAAGTTTCGCATTTCACGGCTATTTACCTATTGACTCAAACGACAGAGTAAGCAAAATTAAACAGTTAGAAGCACGCTGTTACAAAGAAAATCAGACTCAGCTTTTTATTGAAACACCTTATCGCAATCAAAAGCTTGCCGAGGATATCTTAGAACATTGTAAACCGCATACACAACTATGTATTGCTACTAATATTACATGTGAAGATGAGCAGATAGTTACAAAGAGAATTAAAGCCTGGAAAGGTAAACTTCCAGATTTTTATAAAAAGCCTACAGTCTTTCTGATTTATAGAAGTTGAGAATCAGACTTAAAAAAATTACATTATAACAACTTTAAAAAACTGAGATAAATAAATTGAAAGTTCAAAACAATATACAACTCCAAAGCTATAACTCATTTGGCACAAAAGCTATTGCGAAGCTATTTTGTGAGCCAGAGACACAGGAAGAGCTTTCGGAGGTATTAAAACAGTATTCCAATGAACAAAAACTAGTTCTTGGAGCTGGCTACAACCTTTTCTTCACAAAAGATTTTGATGGTATAGTAATAAAACCGTCCATGAAGAATATTGAAGTCATTTGGGAGGATGAAGATCATGTGGAAATTGAAGCTGGTGCAGGTGTAGAATGGGATAAGATGGTTGAAGACTGTGTATTAAAAGGATACGCAGGAATTGAGAACCTTTCGCTCATACCCAGCTCCGTAGGAGCAAGTCCGATACAAAACATTGGAGCTTACGGCTCTGAAGCAAAAGACACTATTGTATTAGTGAAAGCGGTAGACCTTATAACATGTAAATATATAGAATTTACTAATAGCGAGTGTCAGTTTGGATATCGAAACAGCATCTTTAAAAGCAGTTGCCGATATATCATTACATCAGTGGTTTTTAGATTGTCTAAATCGTTTACATATAAAGAAAAGTATATAGATCTAAGCCGAGAGCTAAAGGATGTTGAAACACCTACTTTAAAACAAGTTAGGGATGCAATTGTAAAAATAAGAACAAGAAAATTGCCAGACGCAAAAACATTGCCTAATGCAGGCAGCTTCTTCAAGAATCCAATACTCACTTTAGAGGAAAAGAATTCGCTTCAGAGAATAGTTGTAGACGCTCCAATTTATAACATTGGTGATAATAACTTCAAGACATCTGCCGCATTCCTTATCGAAAAAGCCGGATTCAAAGGCAAACGTAAAGGAATGGTTGGTACGTATGAGCATCATGCATTGGTGATTGTGAATTATGGAACGAATATTGGTAAAGAAATTTCAGATTTTGCAAATGAGATACAGGAAGAAGTATTGAAACTGTTTGGTATAAGGCTGGAACCAGAAGTATGGATTTATTAAATTAAAGCTTATGTCATCATTTATAATAGAAGGAGGCCGCACACTAAAAGGGAGTATCACACCACAAGGAGCTAAGAATGAAGCCCTGCAGGTTATTTGCGCAACCCTACTGACAAAGAAGGAGGTTGTTATAAATAACATCCCTAATATCCTTGATGTAATCAAACTCATTGAGTTATTGAGCGATATGGGAGCAGAGGTGAAAAAGATCTCTGAAGATAGTTACTCCTTCAAAGCAGAAAACATAGATCTAGAATACACTGGCACCGAAGAGTTTAGACAAAAGAGTGCAGCACTAAGAGGCTCTATTATGATTGTAGGCCCATTATTAGCCCGCTTTGGGGAGGTTGTAGTACCTAAGCCGGGAGGTGATAAGATTGGTCGCCGTAGACTCGATACTCACTTTAATAGTATAATGAAGCTGGGAGCTGAACTTATTATTGATGAGAAAAAACAAGTTTTTAAACTCTCTGCCAAGCAACTTAAAGGCACATATATCCTTCTTGATGAAGCATCGGTGACTGGTACTGCTAATCTATTAATGGCCGCTGTATTATCGCAAGGGGAAACAATAATTTATAATGCCGCTTGCGAGCCCTATGTTGAGCAACTAAGCAGAATGCTAGTTAGTATGGGTGCAAGGATAGAAGGAATTGGTTCAAATAAACTTATCGTTAAGGGTGTTAGCGAGTTGTCGGGGTGTAGACATCGACTCTTACCTGATATGATTGAGACTGGAAGTTTTATTGGCATGGCAGCTATGACCTCATCTGAGCTTACTATTAAAGATACTTCTGTAGCAAATCTTGGAATTATACCTGAAAGTTTTAGAAGAATGGGTATAACCATTGAACAAAGAGGTGATGATTTATATATTCCCAGCCATGACGAGTATAACATTGAATCTTTTATGGATGGATCGATACTCACTGTAGCAGATGCCCCGTGGCCAGGACTAACACCAGACCTACTAAGTGTGATGTTGGTTGTGGCAACTAAAGCTAACGGTAGTGTGCTTATACACCAAAAGATGTTTGAGAGCAGACTGTTTTTTGTGGATAAGCTAATTGATATGGGCGCACAGATTATATTATGTGACCCTCATAGAGCAGTAGTTATAGGACAGGGAAAGCGTCTTAAGTTAAGAGGAATGACTATGACTTCTCCTGATATTCGGGCAGGTATTTCTTTATTGATTGCCGCAATGTGTGCAGAAGGCAAAAGTGTAATTCATAATATAGATCAAATAGACAGAGGGTATCAACATATTGATGATAGACTGAATGCATTGGGTGCAGCTATAGAGAGGAATTAAATTTGGTTTATACCTAACTCTTTTATTACTTTGTACCTAATTAGTATATGTTTATCCACACTTTTTATTTATTAAATAATTAATCCATCCCTGATAGAGGGACGGTAAGATGTTATTTTGAATAAAAACAATATTCCGATAGACAGTTTAAATAACAACTACATAACATTATGTCAATAAACAGAGTTGTAACAGACATTAAGCAGGTAACAGTACGTTTCTCAGGTGATTCCGGCGACGGAATGCAGCTGTCTGGAACGCTATTCTCGACACTTTCGGCAATCTTCGGAAATGAAATATCTACATTTCCTGATTTTCCAGCCGAAATTCGTGCGCCTCAAGGCTCACTACATGGTGTGTCGGGTTTTCAGGTAAGGATTGGAGCTAAAGATGTTTATAATTCGGGTGATAAAACAGACGTTCTTATCGCTATGAATCCATCGGCATTAAAGGTAAATGCTCAATACCTCAAAAAAGATTCTATTGTAATTTTTGACATCGACTCATTTAAGAAAAGAGATCTTGATAAGGCTAAATTTAACACAGATGATCCTTTTACAGAGCTCAAGCTTGAAAATGTACAACAAATAGGTGTACCAATTACTTCGCTTACTAAAGCATCGCTTGATGATTCGGGCCTCGAAAATAAAGACATCCTTAGGAGCAAAAACATGTTTGCGTTGGGTCTTGTTTGCTGGTTATTTAATAGACCTTTGGAAATAGCCGACAAACTGCTTGAACAGAAATTTGCCCGAAGACCAAAGTTGATTGAAGCAAATATTAAAGCCTTAACTGATGGATACAACTATGGAGATAACCTGCAGCTTACAGCTAACACATATAAAATTGACGTAATAGAATCGGGGAAAGGCTTTTATATGGATGTAAATGGTAATACTGCTACGGCATATGGACTAATTGCTGCAGCAGAAAAAGCAGGTGTTGAACTCTTTTTAGGTTCTTATCCCATTACCCCCGCAACAGATATTTTACAAGAGCTATCAAAAAGAAAAGATTTTGGTGTTAAAGCATTACAGATGGAAGATGAAATTGCAGGTATTACGTCTGCCATTGGTGCTAGTTTTGCTGGCTGCTTAGCTGCAACTTCCACATCAGGGCCAGGTCTTTCATTAAAAAGTGAAGCACTGGGCTTAGCTGTTATGACTGAATTACCTCTTGTTATTATTGATGTGCAGAGAAGTGGCCCTTCAACGGGTATGCCAACAAAAAGTGAACAAACCGATTTAAATCAAGCTTTATATGGAAGAAATGGCGAGAGCCCGTTGGTTGTAATTGCAGCAACCTCTCCCATAGATTGTTTTGAAAGTGCTTTTGAGGCTTCAAAACTGGCTATGGAGCATATGACACCGGTTATACTTCTTACTGATGGATATATTGCAAATGGATCATCGGCATGGAAGATACCCGATATGAATGAATACCCTCAAATTACTGCTCCTTACGTGCATGATAGTTTCAAAGGCGATGCTGATGACTGGAAGCCATTTCTTAGAGATGACGATACCCTAGTACGATATTGGGGAATTCCCGGAACGGCTAATTATATGCATAGAATTGGTGGATTGGAGAAAGATAGATTTACAGGTGTAATATCATCAAATCCTGAAAATCATCAGTATATGATTGATATCCGCAAACAGAAAATTGAAAATATTGCTGATTTTATTCCTGAACAAGAGGTGTTAGGAGATAAAGATGCCGATACTCTTATTGTTGGGTGGGGAGGAACTTATGGACATTTACTGGAAACTATGCTTCACCTTCACGACATTGGTAAAAAAGTTGCACTAGCACAATTCAGACATATATCACCACTGCCAAAAAACACTTATGAAATGCTTAAAAGCTACAAGAAAGTTATTGTTGCAGAGCAAAACAGTGGTCAGTTTGCTGCATATCTAAATGGTAAATTTCAGGATTTACAAAACATAAGAACCTTTAATAGAATTGAGGGCCAACCATTTAGAGTGAGTGAATTAGTTGAAGAATTCAGCAAAATAATGGAGGAACAATAAAATGAGTAGTACAGAAACAAAAAATATAGATATAAAAGATATAAAGTATCAAAAATATCTCCCCAAAGATTTTAAAAGCTCTAACCCTATCCGTTGGTGTCCGGGCTGTGGAGATTATGCCATACTAACCTGTCTTCAAAAAGCTCTTGCAGAGTTAAATGTTGAACCCTGTAACACAGCAGTAATATCGGGTATTGGATGCTCATCGCGTTTACCTTACTACATGAATACTTATGGTTTTCATAGTATACATGGAAGAGCAAATGCAATTGCAACCGGTGTAAAAGTGGCAAATCCAAAGCTAAGTGTATGGGTTGCTACAGGCGATGGGGATTCTCTTGCTATTGGTGGAAATCATTTTATACATACAGTTAGAAGAAATGTTGATTTAAACATTCTCCTTTTTAATAATAAGATATATGGTTTAACAAAGGGACAGTACTCACCTACCTCTGAACGAGGGTTTGTATCAAAATCATCACCATATGGAACTGTGGAGGAACCATTCAGACCAGCTGAACTCGCCTTTGGAGCGAGAGGAACTTTCTTTGGTCGTGCACTTGATGTAGATATGAAAAATCAGGTTGACACTCTTATTGAAGCAGCTAAGCATAAAGGAACTTCAGTGGTCGAAGTACTCCAAAACTGTGTTATTTTTAATGATGGTATTCACAACAAGATTACCGATAGAACTTGGAAAGCAGACAATACTTTATTGTTGAAGCATGGCGAAAAAATGATTTTTGGTAAGGAAAATAACAAGGGTATTGTATTGGACGGATGGAACTTGAAAGCAGTTACCATTGGAGAAGATGGCTATACGATGGACGATATTCTTGTGCATGATTGCAAAACACAAGACAACACACTTCAATTAAAACTAGCTCTGATGGATACTGCTGACGGGCTTCCGGTTGCACTTGGAGTGATTAGAAGTGTTGAAGCGCCTACTTATGAGAGTGATTATGAAAAACAGATAGCTGAAGTGCAAGCGAAGACTCCTAAAAAGTCTTTCACAGATTTCTTGCTCAGCCAGTCTAACATTTGGGAAGTAAAGTAATTATTTACTTCCCCCTTTTCTACGTTTTATTTCGCTTTTAATCAGTTGCAACTCACGGCTGGTTTGCCCTTTAATAGAGCTATTCTCTCTTGCTCTGCGAAACAGATAGGGCATCATTGTTTTGATTTCTCCGTATGGTAGATACTTAACAACGTTATATCCATTTTCTGCAAGGTTATATGTTATATGATCGCTCATACCGTATAACTGAGAGAAGTATATTCCCGGATGATTTCTATCTAAACCCTTTTCATCAATAAGTTGTGCCAATAGCATAGAGCTCTGCTCGTTGTGTGTAGCAACCATAAAATCGATAGTATCGTGGTTTTCTACCATATAATGTATTGCTGCGTCAAAATCTCTATCGGTTGATGCTTTATCAGGCTGTATTGGTGAAGGGTAACCTAATGCCAGAGCACGCTCTCTCTCCGTTTCCATATATGCTCCTCTCACTATCTTGAGTCCAAACTTAAACCCATTTTCAATTGACATTCGGTGGTGCATTTTTAACCGTTCGAGTGCATCGTGTCTATACATTTGATAAGTGTTTTGAACTATGGCTTTTTCTTTGTTGAATTTTGCCATCTCCTTCAGAACCATTTTATCTAAAATTGGTTGAATCCAAGTTTGTTCTGAGTCTATTAACACCGGCACACCTAGCTCGTAGCCTTTTCTAAATATTGCTTCTACCCTATCTTCTATTGATCTGAATCGTTGCGACTCATCTTCTGTAAGTGACATATTTGAACTTACTTTTGCCAATAGCTCAAGATTGCCAATTCCTGTTATTTTAAAGGCACTGAACGGTACATTTATATTTTTATGTGAATACTCAATCGTACGAATAATTTCATTGCAAGTAGCGTCAAACTGCTCTTCAGACTCTTCCCCTTCGAGGGCATAATCGAGAATTGAACCAACATTACGCTTAGCAAGTCTGTTGATAGTTTTACTGCAGTCTGCTATTGATGTACCTCCTACAAAATGTTTGTAAATTGTGTTACGAATAATAGGTTTTATAGGGAGATTAATTGCAAAAGATATTTTTACGAGTTTTTCTCCAGTCTGAACCAAGCTTTTACTATTCATTATTCTGAAAAGTTGATAAGCTTCATTTAAGGCATGATTAGATTGATCACTAAATGCCAATTTTGTATCATGAAAATTTACCTGTTCAGTTTTAATGGTTTGCATTTGTTTCTGTTAAAGAAGTATTAAGATTTCACAAATGTAGATATTTTTTTTATATATTTGTAAAGCAAATCAGATCCTTTTATCTCTTTAATCAGCACACCACAAATGTTATATAACTAGTTCTGGACAATGATTATGTAGGAGGAAGAGATCTTAACCTAAATAAAAACAAATTATTATGTCTAAAGGCATTTATAAATTACCGGAGATAAAGAATGAACCAATATTGAGTTATGCACCGGGAACTTCAGAAAGAGTTGCTTTAAAGCAAAAATTAGCTGAACTTAATAAAGGAGGAATAGATATTCCTATGATAATTGATGGAAAAGAGGTGAGAACAAATAATATTAAAGATATTCGCCCTCCACACAATCATAAACACCTTTTGGGCCACTATCATCAAGGAGACGCTAGTCATGTTCAAATGGCTATAGATGCTGCATTGAAAGCAAAGCCAACATGGGAGGCAATGAATTGGGAAAGTCGTGCAGCAATATTCCTGAAAGCAGCTGATCTTATTGCCGGTCCTTATCGTTTAGATTTCAATGCTGTTACTATGATTGGTCAATCTAAAAATGCCTTTCAATCTGAAATTGATGCAGTATGTGAACTTATTGATTTCTATCGTTACAACGTAAAAAACATGATAGAGATCTATAAAATGCAACCCAACTCTTCACCAGGTATATGGAATCGAATGGTATGGCGCCCGCTTGAAGGATTTATATTTGCACTATCTCCTTTTAATTTCACTTCTATTGCTGCCAATTTGGGAGGTGCTCCTGCTTTGATGGGAAATACTATTGTATGGAAACCTTCTAAAACAGCTATATATTCAGCACACCTTATTATGAAGGTACTTAAAGAAGCAGGACTTCCTGATGGTGTCGTAAACCTTGTTTATGTTGATGGAAGAGAAGCAGCAGATGTTGTTTTTAATCATCGCGATTTTGCGGGTCTCCACTTCACCGGGTCAACTGGTGTTTTCAATAGTATGTGGAAGACAATCGGTCAAAATATACCTAAATACAAATCCTACCCACGTATAGTTGGAGAGACTGGAGGCAAAGATTATATATTTGCTGAGGAAACAGCAGATGCCAAGCAGGTAGCAACAGCTATAACCCGTGGGGCATTTGAATATCAGGGCCAAAAATGCTCTGCAGCATCACGTGCATTTATACCTTCAAATATATGGGAAGAAACATTGAAGTATGTGAAGGAAGATCTGTCTAAAGTGAAGACGGGTGTTGTTGAGGACTTCTCCAACTTTGTTAATGCTGTAATTGATGAGGACTCGTTTGATAAGCTATCAAAAGTTATAGATGATGCAAATGAATCGCCTGATGCAGAAGTTGTATGTGGGGGTACTTATGATAAATCGACTGGCTATTTCATTCATCCAACTGTTATTCAGGCAAAGAAACCTGACTATATTACAATGAAGGAAGAACTATTTGGCCCGATACTAACTGTTTATGTATACGAGCCTGAGGATATTGAAAAAACACTTGATATTCTTGATGGTTCAACAGACTATGCCCTTACAGGTGCAATTTTCTCTTCCAACAGAGTTATGATTGAGAAGTTGACTGCACGACTGATGCATACTGCCGGTAATTTCTATATCAATGATAAACCAACCGGTGCAGTTGTAGATCAACAACCATTTGGTGGGGGACGAGGTTCTGGAACAAATGACAAAGCCGGATCGGTTTTCAATCTTTTGCGCTGGGTTTCTCCTCAATGTATAAAAGAGACATTTGTTACTCCAACTAACTATATGTATCCAAACTTTATTGAAGAGTAGTTTCAAATA
This sequence comes from uncultured Proteiniphilum sp., assembly GCA_964605035.1. Taxonomy (GTDB): domain Bacteria; phylum Bacteroidota; class Bacteroidia; order Bacteroidales; family Dysgonomonadaceae; genus Proteiniphilum. The sequence continues at coordinate 39,028 of CAZSBA010000001.1, forward strand.
GTTGTTAGGAAATAATGTAAAACTGAGGAGAGTGGTTATATAATCACTCTCTTTAGTTTTTGTTGCATATGGTAAACTTGTGAATCATCTGTTAAATAAAACTTTCGGAAAAACATTCTATCTTTGTATATTGTTAATGCAGTTGACGGATAATTTTTATGCAAAAGAATAAAATTAATATTGCTGTAGACGGTTTTTCGTCTTGTGGCAAAAGTACAATAGCCAAAGGATTGGCCAAAGAATTAGGTTATACATACATAGATAGTGGAGCAATGTATCGCGCTGTGGCTTTATTCGCTATTCGAAATGGATGGATTACAGACAGTGAAATTGATACTACAGCATTACAAAAGCATATATCTGGAATAAAAATCTCTTTCAAATATAATACTGAGGGTGGTCAGGACACTTACCTTAATGGAGAAAATGTAGAAAGTGAAATCCGTACACTTAAGGTGGCTAATGGTGCAAGCAGGGTAAGCACACTTGGCTTTGTCAGAAGGGCGCTGGTGCATCAACAACAAGAAATGGGAAAAGAAAAGGGTGTTGTGATGGATGGCCGTGATATAGGTACAGTTGTTTTTCCGAACGCTGAAATGAAATTGTTTTTAACTTCATCTCCCGAAATCAGAGCTAAAAGGAGGTATGATGAAATGGTTATGAAAGGTGATAACCCCCTTTATGAGGATGTTTTGGAAAATGTAAAAGAGAGAGATTTGCGTGATACTACCCGCGATGAAAGTCCGTTAATTAAAGCTGATGATGCAATAGAGCTTGACAATTCTGATATAGGTATTGAAGAACAGCTTAAATGGGCATTAAAGATGTTTAATGAAATCACAAGAAAAAATGAACAAAATTGAAATAGATAATCAGTCTGGTTTCTGCTTTGGTGTTGTCAAAGCAATTAATAAAGCTGAGGAAGAACTTAAAGAAAGAGGAAGTCTATATTGCTTGGGCGATATAGTACACAATAATATAGAAGTAGAACGTTTAGAAAAAATGGGGTTAATAACCATTGATCATGAACAATTTAAGAAATTAAAGAATGTTAGAGTACTTCTAAGAGCGCATGGTGAACCACCAAGTACGTACGAGATAGCAAAAGAGAACAATATTGAATTAATTGATGCTTCTTGTCCTGTTGTATTAGGTTTACAAAAGAAAATAAAGAAGAAATATGTTTTACGAGATAATGATGACACTCAAATAGTTATTTATGGTAAAAAAGGTCATGCCGAAGTGAATGGCCTTTTGGGACAAACATCCGAATCGGCAATTATTATAGAGAATCACGAAGATATAGAAAAACTTGATTTCACTAAAGACATAAATCTTTTCTCGCAAACTACAAAATCACTTGAAGGTTTCTTTGAGATTGGAGAGATAATTAGAGGCAGGATGAAAAATGGCGCAAAACTTGAGTTCTTCGACTCTATTTGCCGCCAAGTGTCAAACAGAGTACCAAATATTCAGGAATTTGCCGCTAAACATGATTTAATTATATTTATTGCAGGAGAAAAAAGCTCTAATGGAAAGGTGCTTTTTGCTGAATGCAAAAAGAAAAATCCAAATTCTTACCTCATACATTCGCCAGAAGATATTGACCCCTTGATATTGAAAGACGATATTAGTATAGGTGTTTGCGGAGCCACCTCCACTCCCATGTGGCAAATGAAAGCTGTGGCCGAAAATATTACAAAATTGAAACCGGAAATGAACATCTCAAGAGCTGCTTTTTAAAGCAGCTTTTTTTGTGCCATAATTAAAATAAATGTATCTTTGCAACTCATTGTTTTTAAAGGGAATTTAAGATTATTCTTTAGCAAAACTCAAGGTAAATTAGCAATTTATGGACTCAAATATAAAGAGCATTGGTATCCTCACTTCAGGTGGTGATGCACCGGGAATGAATGCTGCAATTCGTGCCGTAACTCGTGCAGGCATATCTAACGGCATGCGCACATTTGGCATTTATAGGGGGTTTAAAGGTCTCATATCTGACGAGATTGAAGAATTCAAAACAAATAGTGTAAGTAATATAATTCAACAGGGTGGAACAATTTTGAAAACAGCCCGCTCTGACGAATTTCTTACAACTGAAGGTCGCATCACTGCCTTTGAAAATATGAAGAAATATGGAATGGATGCACTTGTTGTTATTGGAGGTGATGGATCTTTAACAGGTGCTTCAGTTTTTGCCAATGAATTTAACATTCCTGTTGTGGGACTCCCTGCAACAATCGACAACGATTTAAACGGAACTGACACAACTATTGGTTATGACACTGCCCTAAATACCATTATGCAATCGATGGACAAAATACGCGACACAGCAACATCACATGAAAGGTTGTTCTTTGTTGAAGTTATGGGCCGCAACTGTGGCTTTCTGGCACTAAATAGTGCAATTGCTTCGGGTGCAGAGGCAGCAATAATACCTGAAATTAGCATTGAGAAAGACCAGTTGGGTGAGCTTATTGAGCAAGGATTCCGTAAATCCAAAAGCAGTAGTATGGTTCTTGTTGCAGAAAGTGAAGTTACCGGAGGTGCAATGAAGCTGGCCGCAAGGGTAAAAAAAGAATACCCTCAATATGATGTTAGGGTAACAATATTAGGTCACTTGCAGCGTGGTGGATCTCCCACGGCACAAGATCGAATCCTTGCAAGTCGAATGGGAATAGCCGCAATACAGGCATTGCTAGAAAATCAACGTAATGTAATGATAGGAATTCATGAAAATGAAATAGACTATATCCCGTTTAAACGTGCAATTAAAAAACAGCCTCAAATAAGCGAGGAGATGCTTGAAGTATTACGCATATCATCAATTTGATCATTTTCCAATAAATAATAAAGTTAATTCACTTTTTTTCATTATCTTATTTAAATAACCTATTTTTGTAATTAAAAATTAATAAAAACAGATATAATCATATGGAAATAACACACATTGAACACATCGGTATAGCTGTAAAAAGCATCGAAGAACAACTACCTTATTATGAAGGCGTTTTAGGCTTAAAATGCTACAACATTGAAACTGTTGAGGATCAAAAGGTAAAAACAGCTTTCTTTATGGTTGGTGACACAAAACTTGAGCTACTTGAACCTACAAGTGAAGATAGCACTGTTGCCAAATTCATAGAAAAACGCGGTGAAGGTGTTCATCACATTGCATATGCAACCAAAGACATTAACGAATCTCTGAAAGAGGTAGAATCAAAAGGTGTTAAACTAATAGATAAAGAAGGTCGTGCAGGTGCTGAAGGACTAACAATTGGGTTCCTGCATCCAAAATCTACTGGTGGAGTTCTTACAGAACTTTGTGAGCATCCTGAAAAATAACAAATCATTATACACAATAAAAAAAACAAATTGTATGAGTAACCAGCTTGAAAAGGTAAAAAAGTTGATCCAGTTACGGGAAAAAGCCCGTATGGGTGGTGGTGAAAAAAGAATTGAATCACAACACACGAAAGGCAAATATACAGCTCGTGAACGTATAGATATGCTTTTAGATGAAGGTAGTTTTGAAGAATTCGACATGTTCGTGGAGCATCGTTCATATAACTTCGGCATGGAAAAAAACAAATTCCTTGGTGATGGAGTTGTAACTGGATATGGAACCATTGATGGTCGTTTAATATATGTTTATGCACAGGATTTCACAGTTTCAGGTGGGTCGCTGTCTGAAATGCATGCTCAAAAAATCTGTAAAGTAATGGATCAGGCACTTAAAATGGGTGCTCCGGTAATTGGTATTAATGATTCGGGTGGTGCGCGTATTCAGGAAGGTATTAATGCATTAGCAGGATATGCTGAAATTTTTCAGCGTAATATTTTGGCTTCGGGAGTAGTACCTCAGATTTCAGGGATATTTGGACCTTGTGCCGGTGGTGCAGTTTATTCTCCTGCACTTACTGATTTTATTTTAATGACTCAAGGAACATCATATATGTTTCTTACTGGTCCTAAAGTAGTTAAAACTGTAACGGGAGAAGATGTTACTCAGGAACAGCTAGGTGGAGCTAGTGTACACACTTCTAAATCGGGTGTTGCACACTTTTCGGCTCAAACAGAAGAGGATGGTTTGAAAATGATTAGAAAGCTTATCAGTTACATACCTCAAAACAACCTTGAAGAGGCTCCATTATACAGAAATGATGATCCTATAGATCGTCTGGAGGATGGACTAAACGAAATTATACCTGACAGCCCTAACAAGCCTTATGACATGTATGAGGTAATAGGTTCTGTTGTGGACATGGGAGAATTTCTTGAAGTGCATGCAGATTATGCAAAAAACATAATTGTTGGTTTCGCACGTTTCAATGGAATCTCTGTTGGTGTAGTTGCCAATCAACCAAAATTTCTTGCCGGTGTACTCGATATTAACGCATCTCGTAAAGCTGCTCGTTTTGTGCGCTTTTGCGATGCTTTTAACATTCCATTAGTTACTTTGGTAGATGTTCCAGGTTTCCTTCCAGGTACAGGCCAAGAATATGGCGGTGTAATTACTCACGGTGCAAAATTACTATATGCTTATGGTGAAGCTACAGTACCAAAAATTACTGTTACGCTTCGTAAGTCATACGGTGGTGCTCATATTGTAATGAGCTGTAAACAGCTTCGTGGTGACATTAATTACGCATGGCCTTCAGCAGAAATTGCAGTTATGGGTGCGGAAGGTGCTGTGGAAGTGCTATATAGCAAAGAAATAGCTTCAGAAAAAGATGCTGATAAAAGAGCCACTGTTGTTGAGGATAAGAAAAAAGAATACAACGACTTGTTTACAAATCCTTATGCAGCCGCAAGCTATGGTTACATTGATGATGTTATTGAGCCGCGTAATACTCGTTTTAGAATAATTCGAGCTTTACAACAGCTTCAAACAAAGAAATTACACAATCCGGCTAAAAAGCACGATAATTTACCACTATAATAAAGAAATGAGTATGAAAGTTATTAAACTAATTACATCTCTTTTCCTTGCTTCTGTACTTTTTGTTAGTTGTTCAAATAAAATAGAGAACCCTGATTGGGTTATAAACGAAGTTATGGTTACGAATGAAACAAACTTCGTGGATAATTTTGGACAACGAAGTGCCTGGATTGAGATATATAACAACACTGCCGGTACTATGGATTTAGGTGGACGATATCTAACTAACGACCACAATAATCCAACTAAGTACGCTATACCCAGAGGTGATATATTAACTAGGATTAAGCCACATCAACACGCATTATTTTGGGCTGACGAGAAACCATTCAACGGCACTTTTCATGCTAATTTTGTGTTAGATCCATCTGTTGATAATTACATAGCTCTTTATGATAATGATGGTACTACGCTTTTAGATGAAATTGTAATTCCTGCCGGAATACCTGTAGACAAAACATTTGGATATCCTAAGGATGGAGTAAAATATGATGAGAACAATAACAATACTGCCACATTACTAGATAGAGTTACTCCAAGTAGTAATAATGCTATTATTGCAGAAAACCCGAAGATTGTAGACATGCGTGAAAATGATCCAATTGGAGGGATGTTGACAATAACATCTATGTTGGTTGTATTTGGTGCATTAATGGGCTTATACTTGTTCTTTAAATTATCTGGTAATATTGCAAAAAGATTATCTAAAAGAAATATTGCGAAGAGTGGAACACTATCAGCAGTTAGAAGTCAAGCTCAGTTATCGGGTGAAGTTCTTGCTGCAATTTCTGCTGCAATACATGAATTAAATGAGGATCAACATGATATTGAATCAACTATTTTAACTATAAATCAGGTTAAAAGAAATTATTCACCATGGAGTTCAAAAGCTCATTCTTTAAGACAATTACCTAAATAAAAGTATAGTTTAAAGATAAAGTAAAAAAAAATAAACAACATAATCTTATGAAAGAGTTCAAATATAAAATAAATGGTTCACCTTATAGAGTTGTAGTAAATAAGTCAGATAGCGAGTTAATAGAACTTGAAGTTAACGGAACACCTTTTACAGTTGAAATTGAACCAAAAACAAAAAAGCCAAAAACAATTGTTCAAAGGCATCAGACAAATGACTCTGCTTCGGTTTCAGCAAAATCAAGCACTTCTTCAACACTTGTAACTAGACCTTCAAAAGCTACCGGAAAAAAAACTATAGAATCACCACTTCCGGGAGTTATTTTGGATATTAGATGCAAGATTGGTGATACTGTGAAAAAAGGAGATACTTTAATGATACTTGAAGCGATGAAAATGGAAAACAATATTCTCGCCGACGGAAATGGGAAAATAACAGAAATGTTTGTCCAAAAAGGAGATTCAGTTCTTGAAGGGGCAGATCTTGTAGTAATTGAATAAACCACTGGAGAATATATGAACACTTTACTATCACTATCAGATAATTTACAGTCGTTTTGGTTCAATACGGGCTTTGCTAATGTTGAACTGGGTCATATTGTAATGATATTATTTGGTTTGTTATTCATTTATCTTGCAATAACAAAAGAATATGAACCATTACTATTGATACCTATCGGCTTTGGTATATTAATTGGAAATATACCCTTTAATGAATCCGCAGGATTAATGGTTGGAATTTACGAAGAGGGCTCGGTATTTAACATACTATATCAGGGAGTTATGCAAGGATGGTATCCTCCATTAATTTTTCTTGGTATTGGAGCAATGACTGACTTCTCTTCTCTAATTGCTAATCCTAAATTAATACTTATTGGTGCAGCAGCACAATTTGGCATTTTTGGGGCTTACATCATTGCAATTCAGGCTGGTTTTGCACCTAATGAGGCTGGAGCCATTGGAATTATTGGAGGTGCTGACGGACCAACTGCAATCTTTGCTACTTCTAAACTAGCCCCTCATTTGTTAGGAGCTGTGGCTATATCGGCATATTCATACATGGCATTGGTGCCTGTTATTCAACCTCCCTTCATGAGGTTGTTAACAACGAAGAAAGAGCGTGTTATAAAAATGAAAACGCCTAGGGTGGTTTCACAAACTGAAAAGATTTTATTCCCAATTATGGGGATGTTATTAACAACATTTTTAGTTCCCTCTGGTCTTCCATTAGTTGGTATGCTTTTCTTTGGTAATTTATTAAAAGAATCTGGCGTTACACGACGTCTAGCCGAAACTGCTAGAGGACCTATGATTGACATTGTAACAATACTCCTTGGATTGACTGTTGGTATCTCTACACAAGCAACTACATTCTTAAAAATAGATTCACTTAAGATATTTATTATTGGAGCAATCTCGTTTATTGTTGCAACTTGTGCGGGAATTCTTTTTGTTAAGTTCATGAATTTAATTTTACCGAAAGAGAAAAAGATTAATCCTTTAATTGGTAACTCAGGTGTATCTGCCGTTCCCGATTCAGCTCGTATTTCTCAGGTACTTGGATTGGAGTATAACCCAACGAACTATCTATTGATGCATGCAATGGGTCCTAACGTTGCAGGTGTTATTGGATCAGCTGTAGCAGCCGGTATTCTTCTAGGATTTCTATATTAAGCAGTGAGAAAATAGAGATATCAATCATATAAACCTATATGCAAATAGAACAATTGTTCCCTGCAATAACAGGATTGACATGGCAGCATTTGGTTATGATTGGAGTAGGTATGACTCTTATTTATTTGGCTATTGCCAAGAAATATGAACCTACACTACTTCTACCGATGGGGTTTGGTGCAATATTAGTTAATATACCATTATCATCGGCAATTACCCAAATAGATCCTGCAACTGGTGAAACTATAGAAGGAGTTCTTAACATCTTCTTTAATGCTGGTATTGCAACGGAAATATTCCCATTGTTGATTTTTATTGCTATAGGTGCAATGATAGATTTTTCTGCACTATTTCGTAATCCTTCACTATTGCTGTTTGGTGCAGCTGCTCAATTCGGCATATTTATGACTATGGTGTTAGCGGCTCTTCTCGGATATGATATCCGGGAAGCTGCTTCCATAGGTATCATAGGTGCGGCAGACGGACCAACATCTATTGTAGTGGCATCTAGATTTGCTCAGCATTTGCTTGGACCTATATCTGTTGCTGCATACTCTTATATGGCTTTAGTACCAATTATACAACCTCCTGTCATAAAATTGCTGACATCCAGAAAGGAGCGTTTAATAAGAATGACCACTGATTCTAATAAACAGATTTCTAAAAAAGCACTTATTGCTTTTCCAATAGTTATAACTGTCGCTTCGGGCATTATTGCTCCCTCATCTCTTGCTTTGATAGGCTTTTTAATGTTTGGAAATCTAATTAGGGAATGTGGTGTATTAAATAAACTTTCTTTGTCTGCACAAAATGAACTATCAAGCTTAGTAACTATTTTACTTGGAATAACAATTGCAAGTACAATGACAGCGGAAAGATTTATAAGATTAGACACACTTGTAATAATTGGATTAGGATTATTTGCTTTTGTGTTCGATACATTTGGAGGGGTTATATTTGCTAAATTTCTTAATATATTCCGAAAAGAGGGCAATAAAATAAATCCAATGATTGGTGCATGCGGCATATCTGCTTTTCCAATGTCAGCTCGTGTAATTCATCAAATGGGACAAAAAGAAGATCCTTACAACTATCTACTTATGCCTGCGATAAGTGCAAATGTGGGTGGCCAGATTGGATCTGTGGTAGCGGGAGGTATAATCTTAACATTAGTGCCATTACTTGCATGATATATGTTTTTTTGGGAACACAAACAAATGTCAATAACCATGTGTCTTAATTTAAAGAATATAATATGACTACAACATTAGAAACTGCACTTTTTTTAGCTCTAGTAGGAATAGTAGGAATATTTATCTTTATGTCTATTTTTTTCCTAATGATTAAAGGACTAGAAAAATGGTTTCCATACAAAGATGGTAAACAAAATGATAATGACGAGATAGGTGAACTTGATGGAGAATGATTACTTCTGACGCTTTCTTACGTCGGCTCCCCACATAAGTTTATCACGCAGGGTTTCGTAAAATGTGTGTCCTACCCTCTTTACCACGCGTAAAGTATAATCAGCTTTTCTAATCTGAATGCTGACAGTTTCATCAAGTACACGAGACTGTCCATCAACTGATACCAAAAACATATGGCTACGACTCTCAACCTTTAATGATATTATACTACTGTCATCTACAACTAAGGATCGAGAAGTTAGATTGTGGGGTGCAATTGCAGATAATATTATACTAGGTGTGCTTGGAGAAAGAATTGCCCCACCTATACTTAATGAGTATGCAGTTGATCCTGTGGGTGTAGAAATAATTAGTCCATCTGCCTGATATGATGTTAAATAATCATTATTTATATATGCGTGAATAGAAAGCATAGATGCTGTATCTTGTTTAAGCAGTGCTATTTCATTTAGAGCATTTGTATTAAAATGATCTGGAGGGAAAGTTTCATCAGTTGACATTTTTAACAGTGCCCTCTCCTCTTCTCTATAATTTCTATCCATCACCTCTTTTAATGTTTCATCAACATCAGAATAGTTAATCGCTGCCAGAAATCCCAATCTACCGGTATTAATACCTAAGACAGGAATACCAGTATTCCCAACAGTGGTTGCTGTTCGCAAGAAAGTACCATCGCCTCCAACACTTACTGCCATATCAACATTAGTCAGCGTTTCTACTAGTTCGATTACTGATTGTAGTTTTTGTTTTATGTAAAGAGGTAAAGTAAGGAAGAAATTTTCGGTAAGACACAATTCACCACCATGTCTTATAATAGATTCACAAACACCAAGAATCTGTTCTTCGGCTTTTGCGGTTCTGTCTGGAAACATACTTCCAAAAAGTGCAAACTTCATATATTCTGGAATATCTTTATGAATTAAATCAAATTCGGATTTTTGTTCTACATATCTAGGTAATACATTAGCTCGTCCAATCTTTCTTTCTGACTATCGGTAATCTTACCCTCTTTCATATAATAATATACAACGTTGTAATTAAACCTTTCGAAACTTCTCATTACTGATGTCAAATCAGAAATATCAAGTTTTAGAGAAACAAGCAATTCAGCACCTCCTGAAATCGGAAGAACCGATAAAGCAATAACATGAGCATTATTACCTTCGACAATTCTTGCAATTTCTGTCAACATGTAGTCTTTCAAAGGAATTTCCAGAATAATCAGAGAGTTTTCTGTTTCCGAAAGTTCTGCAAATTGCTCAGGAGTAAGAGGCTTCAAAAACTTTTCAACCTGATTTTTGATAAATTCTTTCGTTGACATCGAGAAAATGGTTATTTCGTATTACTTTTGTATCAGTATTACAAAGATGGTAAAATTTTGTGTATTTAAAACTCCTTACTCCATTTTATTTTTTCATTTTTAAATTCCTATAGGAGCTAACCACTTTGTATCAAATTGTTTGTAATAAAAATATGACTAAACTTAGTGTAAATGTAAATAAGGTTGCAACTCTTAGAAATTCTAGGGGAGGAAATATACCTGATGTAGTAAAAGTAGCAATTGACTGTCAAAAATTTGGTGCTGAAGGTATAACCATTCACCCAAGGCCAGATCAGAGGCATATTAGATACTCTGATGTATATGATTTACAATCGAAAGTAAATACAGAATTTAACATAGAAGGAAATCCAAATGCAGATTTCATCTCTCTTATTGGAAAAATAAGACCTACTCAAGTTACATTAGTGCCAGATGCTACAGATGCACTAACTTCAGATGCTGGATGGAATACAATAATTCATAAAGAATTTCTAACTGATATAGTTGGAAGATTTCAATCTATGGGTGTGAGAACATCAATATTTGTTGATCCTATACCAGAAATTATACGAATGGCCTCTCAAATTGGAACTGATCGAGTAGAATTATATACAGGTCCGTATGCAGAACAATTTAAGCAAGACAAGGAAAAAGCTGTAGCACCTTATGTAGAAGCTGCAAAACTTGCTAAGAATCTTGGATTGGGAATCAATGCCGGACATGATTTAAATTTAGAAAATCTAAATTATCTATATATAAATATCCCATGGCTTAAAGAAGTTTCTATTGGTCATTCGCTTATTTGTGATGCACTCTATTTGGGATTAGAAAAAACGATAAAAGCGTATAAAGATTGTTTAAAAGCATCGGCTTGTGAGGTTTAATAAGCCAAATTTTATATCTTTATAAAACAAAATAATTCATATAACTAATTAATAGTACATTATAAGTATGATCTTTTTGCAATTACCTTCGCCAGCTGATACAGCACAGGCAGTTTTACAGACTATGCAGCAGACAACAGCTGCTGATACAACAACAGTTACAATGAACGCATTTGACCTCGCCTTAAAAGGTGGATGGTTAATGATTGTTCTCCTTATACTGTTATTAATGTCTATTTACGTTCTAATAGAACGTACACTTGTTATAAATAAAGCTGCAAAGGAGGATAATTCCTTTATGAACAGGATTAAAGATTATATCCACGATGGAAAAATTGATGCCGCAGTAAACTTATGTCGAAATACAGATACTCCTACTTCTAGAATGGTAGAAAAGGGTATTTCAAGACTTGGCAGACCAACAGCTGATGTTATGTCGGCGATAGAGAATCAGGGTAATATAGAAATTTCTCAATTGGAAAAAGGGCTTCCGGCACTTGCAACTGCTGCATCAGGTGCACCAATGGTAGGGTTTCTTGGTACTGTTACCGGTATGGTAAAAGCATTTATGGACATGGCAAGCGCAGGCGCAAATGTGGATGTAAATATTCTATCAACAGGTATTTATGAAGCTTTAGTTACAACCGTAGGAGGTTTGATTGTTGGTATCATAGCCCTTTTTGCTTACAACTATCTAGCAACACGAATTAAGGGTATCGTAAACCGTTTGGAGATGAGAATAATGGAATTTATGGATATCCTTAACGAACCAGCTGCTTAGGTTATAATAAAAATATGAACATATTATTAGATCAATAAGATATGGCACTTAAACAACGTTTTCGCATAGAAACAAATTTCAGTATGGCTTCCATGACTGATGTGATTTTCCTGCTGCTTATCTTTTTCATGATTACGTCTACAATTGTTGTTCCAAATGCTATTCAGGTGCTGCTGCCAAGATCTCAACAGCAAGCCCAAGCAAAGCCTATAACCAGGGTAACAATTGATAAAGAGCTTAATTACTACGTTGCAAATGCTAATGAAACTGAGAGAGAGGTAGCATTTGAAGATATAACACCTTTTCTGCAATCAGTTTATACGGCCGATCCCGACATTTTTGTTGCATTATACGCAGATGAAAGTGTTCCATATAGAGAAATCGTACGCATTTTAGATATCGCTAATCAGAATCAATTTAGAATGGTACTGATGACCAGGCCGAACTAAAGCTTCAATTAGCTTATGAAAAAAGTTTCGAGGGAGAAAATAGGAGGAATTATTGGAACAACATTGTTTACAGTGTTGCTTTTTCTGTTGCTTTTATTTACATATTTCACGATGGCAACTCCTCCTGAAGAATTAGAAGGCATACCAGTTATGTTTGGAACTACAGAAAATGCTTACGGAGCATTTGAGTCACCATACAATGAAGTGACTCCAGTTCCTACACCTCAGGTAGAGACACCTCCTCAACCACAAACGGAAGAGTTTATTACTCAGAACAACGAACCTACGATTGATATTGAGGCTCAGAGAGAAGAACAACGCAGACGTGAGGAACTGGAAGCTGAGAGAAGAAGAGTGGAAGAGTTGGAACGAATAAGAAGAGAAAAAGAAGCTCAAGCAAGACAGATTAACGATCAAATGTCCGGACTATTTGGAGAAAACAATGAGAATCGGGGCAACACCGAAGGCACAGGAACTCAAGGTGTTTCCACAGGCAATTCCTCTGAAGGCTCACCAATAGGAGATGGTGGTATAGGATCTTTTAATTTAGGAGGAAGAAGTTTGGGTAGCGGGGGACTAGTTCAACCTACATATAATGTGAACGATTTTGGTACTGTAGTTGTTAACATAACAGTTGATCCAGGAGGTAATGTAATACATGCTGAAATAGGACGTGGCACAAATGCACCTAACTCAGCACTACTGAATGAAGCTTTAAGAGCTGCTAGGAACACTAAGTTCAATGCCATTAATTCTGTAAATAATCAGCAAGGGACTATTACATATAGGTTTAATTTAAATTGACAATACTTATCCTACCTCATACATTCAATTTAAAACAGGCTGTTTTTAATAAAAATGTAAATTAAACTATAAATTTAGAAGTATGAAAAAAGTAGCACTCTTTTTAGCAAATGGATTTGAAGAAATTGAAGCAATCGGTACAGTAGATATATTAAGAAGAGCTCAAATTGATGTTGTTACAGTTTCAATTACTGAAAACAATGCTGTAACTGGAGCTCACAATATTCCAGTTACCGCCGATAAAATATTTAAAGATACCGATTTTACCAACTTCGACATGTTGATACTTCCAGGCGGTATGCCAGGAGCAAAAAACTTGAATGAACATGAAGATTTGAAAAATCTTATATCAGGCTTTAACACTAAAGGAAAACTGATTGCAGCAATTTGTGCTGCACCAATGATTCTTGGAGGATTAGGTATATTAGATGGCAAACGTGCAACATGCTATCCAGGCTTTGAACCTGAACTAATAGGAGCAAAAACAACTGGAGAAAGTGTTGTAGTTGATGAAAACATAATTACCGGTAAAGGTCCCGGTCTTGTATTTGATTTCGGTCTTAGACTCGTAGAACAACTTCTGGGACTACAAGATAGACATGAAGTACAAAACGGATTACTGCTCTGAAATTGAAAGTTTTTCACTTAATTATAGGTGCAAAGAGTTGGTTATTAATAAAAAACCGACTATCTTTGCACCGCTTTTTTTATAGCTATTTCGTTGAATCAGGTATATAAACTAGACTGATAAAATAAATAAACCAACAATAAATAGACTATAATAAATGAATCAATATAAAGTCTCACTTATTTAAATTAAACATTATTCAACAAAAAATGACTGAAAACCTAAAAACTGTAGCACCCATTGAAGATTTTGATTGGGCTGCGTATGCTCAGAATGACCCTTATAGCAAAGAGAGCAGAGAACAACTTGCCGAAAGCTACGATAACACGCTGAGTAAAATCAACGATAAAGAGGTAGTGAATGGTACTGTTACATCCATGAACAAACGCGAAGTGGTTGTAAATATCGGATACAAATCTGATGGAATTGTTTCAATGAATGAATTCCGTTACAATCCTGACCTTAAAATTGGTGACGAAGTAGAAGTTTATATCGAAAGCCAAGAAGATAAAAGAGGCCAATTAATTCTTTCTCACAAAAAAGCACGTGCATCTCGTGCATGGGATCGTGTTAATGCCGCTCTTGAAAATAATGAAATTATTAAAGGTTACATTAAATGTCGTACCAAAGGTGGTATGATTGTTGACGTATTTGGTATTGAAGCATTCTTACCAGGATCACAAATTGATGTTAAACCTATCCGCGATTATGACATATTTGTTGATAAAACCATGGAATTCAAAGTGGTGAAAATCAACCCAGAATACAAAAACGTAGTTGTATCGCACAAAGCTCTTATTGAAGAAGAACTAGAACAACAGAAGAAAGAAATAATCTCTAAACTAGAAAAAGGACAGGTACTTGAGGGTGTAGTTAAAAACATCACTTCATATGGTGTATTTGTTGATCTAGGTGGAGTAGATGGATTAGTTCATATTACTGACCTTTCATGGGGTCGTATCCAACATCCAGAAGAAGTTGTTCAGCTTGATGATAAAATCAATGTTGTTATACTTGATTTTGATAATGACAAAAAACGTATTGCACTCGGACTAAAACAATTAACTCCACATCCATGGGATGCTTTAAGTGAAACTCTAAAAGTGGGTGACATTGTTAAAGGTAAAGTGGTTGTTATGGCCGATTATGGAGCATTTGTTGAAATCGCAGCCGGTGTAGAAGGATTAATCCATGTATCAGAAATGAGCTGGACACAACATCTACATAGTGCACAAGATTTTATGAGTGTTGGTGATGAAATAGAAGCAGTAATCCTTACACTTGATCGTGAAGATCGCAAGATGTCATTAGGCGTAAAACAACTTAAACCAGATCCATGGGAAAGTATCGAAGAGAAATTTCCTGTTGGAAGCACACATACCGCGAAAGTTCGCAACTTCACCAACTTTGGTGCTTTTGTAGAAATCGAAGAAGGTGTAGAAGGTTTAATACATATTTCAGATCTTTCATGGACTAAGAAAATCAAACATCCAAGTGAAGTAACTGAAATTGGATCTACAATTGAAGTACAAGTTTTGGATATTGATAAAGAAAACCGCCGTTTAAGTTTAGGACATAAACAATTAGAAGAGAACCCTTGGGATGTGTTCGAAACAATATTTACAGCAGGTTCAATTCATGAAGGTACTATTATTGAATTATTTGATAAAGGTGCAGTTGTTTCATTACCATATGGAGTGGAAGGTTTTGCTACACCAAAACATCTTGTAAAAGAAGATAATACAGAAGTAAAACTTGAAGATAAACTTGAATTTAAAGTTATTGAGTTTAACAAAGATGCAAAACGCATAATTGTATCTCATAGCCGTATTCACGAAGATAACACAAGTGACGATTCTAGAAAAAAAGGTAAACGCACTAGCAAAAAAGATGGAGCTCCAGAAGCTGCAGCTGCTACACCTTCAATGGAAAAGACAACACTTGGAGATATTGAGGAATTAGCTGCTTTAAAAGAAAAACTAGATAGTCAGAAAGTTGAAGCTTTCAAGAAAGAATCTGAGAAGAAAGCAGAAAAAGGATTAGAAGTAGCAGAAACTACTACTGAGGAAACTGCAACTGAAAATATAGTTGAAGCTGAAGCAAAATCAGAAAACGTTAAAACAGAATCAGAAGAAGTAACTGATGAAGTTGAGACTAAAGCAAATGATGATGATGCTAAAGAAGCAGAAGTGAAAGAGTAATTCTTAACATTACAATTATAAAAAAGGGTAATTCATTATTTGATTTACCCTTTTTTCTTTATAAGTAATCCACTTTTTTATAACTTTACCTTATGTTATAGTATAAACTTATTGAATTTTACTATTATAAAATAATAATAATAATCAATTCTAGAGTTATTAATTATTGAGCACCATAACAAAAACAAAATGATCAAGTTTCACGAAAATAAACCATATAGAGACTTTACCGAATATCTTTCGGAGAGATTCCCTTTCAAAGTTCAAAAGATATCAATAAATGCAGGTTTCACATGTCCTAACAGGGATGGAATGAAAGGATATGGAGGATGTACCTATTGTAACAACCAAAGCTTTAGTCCAGGATATGGAAAACCAACCAGAACTATATCTCAGCAATTAGATGATGGTATAAAATTTTTCTCATATAAATACCCTGAAATGAAATATTTGGCATACTTCCAATCATATACCAATACTTACGATCCTATAGAGTCATTGATAGATAAATATGAAGAGGCTCTTTCATATCCTAATGTTGTAGGTTTAATAGTAGGAACACGTCCCGATTGCATGCCTGATAAACTACTAGATTATTTTGAAACCCTTAGTAAAAAGACCTTCGTTATGATTGAGTATGGGGTTGAATCAACACTCAACAAAACCTTGGATAGGGTAAATAGGCTACATAGCTATGAAGAGTCTGAATATATGATTCGAAAAACCGCAGAAAGAGGTATATCTGTAGGAGCACACATGATTATAGGTCTTCCAGGTGAGACCGATGAAGAAATACTAAGTCATGCAGATAAGCTTTCCGAATTGCCACTTACATCAATTAAACTGCATCAGCTCCAAATCATAAAGGGTACAATAATGTCACGTGAGTATAGAGTTAAGCCAAGTGATTTCAGCCTATTTGAATTGGATGACTATATAAATATGTGTGTAAGATTCTCCGAAAGGTTAAATCCTGAAATTTACATAGAAAGGTTCACCTCACAGTCACCCGCAAAACTTCTGATAGCTCCCGAATGGGGTCTGAAAAACTATGTTGTAAGGGATATGATAATTAAACGATTTAATGAATGTGAAACTTACCAAGGAAGATTATATCGAGTAAAACAGATAGTAGTTTGATTTCATATTTAATACATATAATTACTGTTTTATAATAACAGAATTATTTTCAGAAAGCTCAACCTTTAAATCTTCATAAACATCAAACCCTTTCTCAAATTGATTATTTTCAATTAATACATTGTTAACCTTTTCAAAGAAAAACATATGATTATTCCAATGGAAAGGCTCAAAGTCGTTATTGTATAAGATAATGTTGTTGCGAAAAATTAACCCATCGGTAGATTTAGCATATACAATGGGTCGATCAAACATTTCAAATGTATTATCCTCAATTACTATTCCAGAATGGAAAAACTTATTTTGATCTTCAAGATTAGGAATTTCGGGATAGACTGAAATTACGGCATTAGTAAACTGATAGTTAGCTGTTAACGCATTTACGAATTTATTATCCCTAATTATAACCTCTTTACAGGCACCGGTTTCAAACCATCCGTTACTGTCTCCACAAAGTAGTATAGCGGTACCATGAGTATGATCAAAAAGATTACTCTCGCAAACGACACGTTTAGGTGTACTGAAAAGAGTTCCTCTTGCACGATTATTTCTGACTATATTGTCGGAAAATATTACTGCTGGGGTCCATGTAAGATTTTCTATACCAAAAGATCCTTCTTCTGTCACACCTTCTGGTATAGGTTCAGTAAAAGTAATTTCAAACACTTTAGCTCCAAATTCTGTTGGCTTGTCAACGGCATTAATTGATTCGATTTTGTTTATATCTCCATCAACTAACTCCATCTTATTAGATTCCACAAACTGAACACTGTCTCCAGGCGTACCCCATTTAAATCCCCATGCTTGATTATGCATATAACGTGCTTGAACAGTATAATCGTCTACCTTCTTCATTAGCTTGAGGTAAGTTCCATGAACGTTTATAGCATCATCTGCCATGTTTTCATATAATCCATTTTTAGAAATAATTACTCCTTTGCATGCCGAGAAATGAGTCGCATCGGCCTGTGTAGTAAAATATCTAGGATCATCCTCACCCTTGAGTGAAACATTAAAACCATTTAGATTTATATTCTCGCTCATTTGAGCTAAGAGTCCCATACCTTCAGCATAATGAACCGTTACATTTTCGATATCAGTATTTTTAGACTCACTTATAAAAATACCAGGTGTGGGACGATAATATGATCTCAATACAAAACGTTCTCCTGGAGTAGTTTCACTATACTGATCCCAACCTTTAATACTTAGTATGTTTGGCGATAACTCACATACTGAAACTGGATTAAAGCTCAAATCACTTCTAAGGTATGTAAGACTCTTATCTTCATTAAAAGACATTGCCGAATGAGGGGTTAGTTCATAAGTTTCTCCAAGAATGATCAACTTACCATCATCAATTCTGTAATTTTCTGAAGGATAAATCTCTGCAATAATCTCTTCCGACTCTTTTCTTACATCCAAAACGTTTAATTGCCTCAGGGCTGGAACTTCAAAATCAATAGAAATATTTTTCAACGAAACATTCTCTGAATAAAGTATCGAAATAGGAATCATCCTACCATGGAATATAAAAGTTGACCCCTTACCATCAATAGTTATATTTTTAAGATTCTCTATGGCCAATCCTACTTTTTTTGGATTATCCTGATCATGATTAGAAATGTAATACTCACGAACAAACGAATTATCTTCATAAAAGTGATAAGTGCCCTTAGGAAAAATCACATCTATACGACCAGTATCAGTTCGATTTTGCAAGTCATTTATTAATCTTTGAACTGCAACAGAAACATCTTCACGAGTATCTGGATCTATACCATAATCTACGATAGATATGGTATTGTCTGAATCTACACATGAATTAATATAAAATAATACTGATAAACCTAAAAGAAATATTCTGCCTTTCATATTTTGACAATTTCGTTTTTTTTATAGATATGTAAAACACTAAATCAGATACAATTATAATCAGGAAGCAATAACCTCTATGTTTACTACATCTCCCTTTTTCATGTCGATATTAATAAACCCATCAACTATTTGCATCTCTTTCTTATCCTGAAGCACTTTTGTTGCATAGTTGGGAACCATTATCTTGAAAGTATTATCAGTTTGTGCTGTAATACTTAAGTTTGTGAGTTTACTCTCTTCCCATACAGCATCAACTTCTGCTCCTCCCCTAACGCGTAAGCCGGTAAAACTGCCTTTGCTCCAGTTTTCTGGTAAAGCTGGTAAGAAATGGATAAAATCATTTTGACTCTGTATAAGCATTTCTGCTATTCCAGCTGTACCACCAAAATTTCCATCTATCTGGAATGGAGGGTGCGCACAAAATAAATTTTGATAAGTACCACCTCCACTACCCTTTTGTGTTTCAGTATCGAAAGCCGGTTCAAGTAAACTTTTCAATAGTTTGTAGGCACGATTACCATCATGAAGTCTTGCCCAAAAGTTTACCTTCCAAGCACGTGACCAACCTGTTCCGGCATCACCTCTTCTGTTTAGAGTCTCACGTGCTGCATCTGCAAGCTCTGGAGTGGCAATAGGTGATATTTGATTAGATGGATGCAGACCGTATAAATGCGAAACGTGCCTGTGTCTCTGGTCCTGCTCTTCATAATCCTCAAGCCATTCTTGAAGATAGCCATTAGGACTAATTTGCATAGGTGGTAAATCTATAATAGCTTCTTTAATACCTTCAATTGTTTCATCCTCAATATTCAAAATTTCTGCGGCAGCAAGAGTATTTTCAAATAACTCTCTTACTAATTGCACATCCATTGTTGGCCCCATACAAACAAATACACTTTCTCTACTACCAGGAAGATAGAAAGCATTCTCCGGAGAAGATGAAGGAGAAGTAACAAGCCAATTATTATTTGGCTCCCTAATCATACTACTAAGAAAAAAATCGGATGCTCCTGTCAACACATGATAAATAGATCTTAAGTATTCTACATCTTGTGTAAATGCATAATGTTCCCAAAGATGCTGACACAGCCAAGCACCACCGGTGTTTGTTGCTCCCCATGAAGCATGCTCACCTGGAGCACTAAAACCCCACGGATTAGTCATCATATGTGCCACCCATCCATCAGCTCCATAAAATGTTTGAGCTGTCTTCTCACCCGAAGCTACAAGAGATTCTGTAAGCTTTAAAAGAGGTTTGTGAAGCTCAGACAAATTACCCACCTCAGTGGGCCAATAGTTCATCTGAACATTAATGTTAAGGTGATAATCTCCATTCCAAGGAGTTTGTACTTGATTAGACCATAAACCTTGAAGATTTAGAGGCAAACTATTTTCACCAGTTCCACTTATCATAAGATAACGTCCATATTGAAAATATAGAGCTGCAAACGAAGGATCATTATTATCCTGGAAATCAATAAGTCGCTGATCTGTTGGGGTAACACTATCCTGATCGCCCAAATCCAATGTAACTCTATCAAACTTTTCTTTGTACGCTTTAGCATGATCTGCTATAAGCTTATCAAATGATTTTTTTTTGGCACTAGCATGTAAATTGTTTACTGACGACTCATAAGACTTATCTAACATGTTAGTTGAGGTAGATACAAGAATCATTGCTTGATCTGCTTCTGATAGAGATAAAGAGCTATCATCGGCACTTATTCTCCCTCCGGAGTTAATTATTTCTAACTTAGTTAAATATTTCACACCATTCTCACCATCGTATCCGTCATTGAGCTGTCCCTCAAGGTAAAGTATATTATCTCGAATCGACAAAGAAGCACGTTCGGGTCTATTTAATGCCAAGTTAAAAGAAACAGAATTCTTTTTATCAGCCGAAACACGAATTATCATTACATCATCTTCATGAGAAGCAAAGTATTCTCTAGTGTAGTTAACACCTCCAACACTAAAGTTGGTTAATGCAACGGCATCGTTAAGAGAAAGTTTTCTTGTATAGTCAGAAACAGATTCAATACCTGAAACCTCAACAGGATATGTATAATTAATATTTAAATTGGCCAACATTTGAAAGCATCCATATGGTGCATCTTTAGCGTTTCCAAATGAAGATCCTAATCCACCACATCTAAAATGCTTATACATTAAATCCTGCGCCTCCAGATTCTTCCCATTTAGTAGCAAATCTTGAATTTCAGGAAGATATTTTATCGCGTCAACATTAAGCGCATCTTCATCTTCGCTTCCCGACCACATAGTAATATCGTTTAAAACAATCTGTTCAGAATTGATCCCTCCATCAGGCATCATTCCTATTCTTCCATTCCCTAATGGCAAAGTTTCCTCCCATACACAAGCAGGAGCATTATATCTTAATACAAGCTCTTGGGGCGAGAGACTACTCTTACTACAATTCGTAAAAATTAAAGTCAGTAAAAGTGAAAATAAAAACATTTTTTTGTTCATCTTATTTTATATATTTTGCTTAAAGCAAAAAGCTATAATAACCTTATTTACTAATTAAGTACAAAACTAATTTAAATATTAATTAAATAAAAACCATTTTATTATTAATATCAATCATTTAGATTACAGGAAATCTAGTTCAGCTATAGATAAATATTTACTTTCGTCTGCTATATCAGTAGCTATCACACGTATAAATCTAGCATTTAACAACTGTTTAAATTTATGCGCCCTAGGTGTTGGATCATTAATTAAATTTCCAAATTCAAACTGCTCTACTCTCTTCCAGTTATCTCCATCTAAACTTACTTCAATAAAGCCTCCGGCCATCATCCCTTCAGAATTATAAGTCTGGGGTGTATATATCATCTCTTTTAATGTATACTCATCACCTAAATCAATTGTAATGTGAAAAGGTACCTCTCCCTCTTCAGACTGCCAAAAAGTTCGGGTGGATGCATCAAAAGCATATTTTACAGCATTTCTATCACTACTCTGACCAGCGAAATCGATTACCTCCCACTCATTCTTTAGTATACCAAAATTTTGACTGCTCACTGGGCCTTTAATATCATTGTTGTATGAAACTGCTTTTAGACTGCTATTAACAACTTTAATCGGACTTTCATATCTAATCGAATTATTTGTTGGTTCAGTACCATCAAGAGTGTAAAAAATCTCATAACCTGTATTAAGGTTTCCAACGGCATTCTCTCCATGTGGATTCCAATTGAATACTGTCTGCATCGGCTCAATAGCTACCATTCCGTTTATGTCTCTTGAAAAGGTAAGCTGAGGTGGTCTGGTCTCATAGTAATGAGCTGAG
This sequence comes from uncultured Proteiniphilum sp., assembly GCA_964605035.1. Taxonomy (GTDB): domain Bacteria; phylum Bacteroidota; class Bacteroidia; order Bacteroidales; family Dysgonomonadaceae; genus Proteiniphilum. Next base: position 61,391 of record CAZSBA010000001.1, read on the forward strand.
ACGTGACTAATAGCTGGACTCATTCTAGATTCCAATACTCTGATTCGTAATTTATTTGTGGCTACTTCCGGAAAACGCAATATACGCTTGTAGCCAATATTTGTGGCCTCTGCTATTTGCTTCCACTCACTATCGATCCAAGCATCCACAGCATGTTTCTCTACACGCTCACTGTGTGTGGATATGGCTTCCTGAATCATAATTCTATTTATTGTTATTGGTTCGTCCACTGTAATAATTATTTCGTTACAGTCATCCAACAACAGATAAGTATCGGCATTTATATCTAGGACTTGTTTTGGCCCATCAGCACCTTCTAAAAGGTTTACAACGTATGTTTCTTTAATCATTTTACCCACCTCTTCTAATACTTCAACATCACGAGGTGAGAACTTACCTTCTCTGTTAGGAGGAATATTTAATAAGAAAATTGAGTTGCCACCTACAGAACGTTCATAAATATCAAAAACATCATCTGCACTTCTTACTTTCTGATTAGTATCATCACGATAAAACCAACCCTCACGTATCGAAGTGTTAGTTTCAGCTGGTTGATAGTGCAGATATTTACCCTTAAACAAGACATCCCGAGAGCCAAGATCATTATCCATCATATCATGAAATTCAGTAGCTACTCCTGGATTCTCCTCATAAGTAATAACATTCCACTCTGTATCACGTGTAGCACCAGCTTCATTGCCACACCAACGTATATCTTCGCGACCAAAAATAACAGCTTTAGGTGCTAATTCGCGTATCAACTCCCTCCAGGCTGCATAATTATATGTCTGTCCACCTTTTCTTTTAGGATGAGCACCATCAAACCACACTTCATGAATCTCACCATACTCAGTAAGAACCTCAAACAGCTGATTCAGGAAATACTCATTATAGTCATCAACTTTAAATTGAAAAGTAGTTTTGTTTTTAAATGGTCGCCCTGGTACTTCACGAGGAATTGTTCTAGTTGTATATTCACTTAAGTTACCATATAAACCATCTGGATGCTCTATTTGAAACAGATCGGCTGGTGACATATATACACCTAACTTAAGTCCATATTTCTTACACGACTCAGAAAGTTCTTTTAATACATCTCCATCTCCATTCTTAAATGGAGTTGACATAACACCATGGTCGGTATACCTGCTTTGCCACAATACAAAACCATCATGATGTTTAACAGTCAGAATTACCATTTCCATTCCAGCTGCTTTCATAGTTCTACACCACTGATCGGTATCGAGTGTCTTTAAATCAAAAACTGCAGGATTCTCCATACCATCACCCCACTCCTTTCTGGTAAATGTATTTGGCCCAAAGTGGATAAAAGCGATAAATTCATTCTTAAGAGCCTCTAACTGGTTTGTAGTTGGCACAACATGTGCAGCTTTTGCAACTATAACCTCATCACTATCTTCAGGCTCAATCTTAATTGTATTGCTTAATTTAATATTATCTTGCGATAAAACATATAAGGGTATTAGTAATATAATAACCAATAATAAACAGATCTTTTTACTCATATATATTTATTTTTAATTTATTTCTTCTAAAAGCTCTTGCTCCATACCAAGCAACTACTGCAAAGCAGATAAGAGGCAGGATAAATGAGGCATTCACTGCGGGGAAGCCACCTCCTATTGTGTTTAAGTCAATAATTGATGCTTGATGAGGCGGCAATTAGAAATGAATAAACATCACCCATATCATTAGCAGTAAAAAAGGTGTGAGCTATTAAATAAAAATCAACTCACACCTTTACTAATGTTATTATTTATAAATGGGTCCTAAACTCATACAAGCTCTATAATCAGCACCCTCTCTATCCATTCCAAAAGCATTCCATGAAGAAGGTCTGAAAATACCACTATCCTCAACATTATGCATACATACCGGAATACGAAGCATCGAAGCAAGTGTAATCAAATCTTGCCCGATATGACCATAGCTAATAGCTCCATGATTGGCTCCCCAGTTGTTCATTACTGAATATACATCTTTAAATGGCCCTGCACCTGTTAAACGTGGAGCGAACCAAGTTGTGGGCCATGTTCTATCCGTACGTTTATTTATAACATCATGAACTTCAGGATCAAGGTCAACAGTCCATCCTTCAGCAATCTGCAGCACTGGTCCCAATCCATCTACCAGATTTAATCTACACATAGTAACAGGCATACCACCTTCAGATAGAAATGTAGAAGAATAACCACCACCTCTGAAATAATCCCTATTAGCAGGCGACCATGTAGTTGCAGCCAAACAAGCCTCAACCTCCTCATCTTTAATATTCCAATGCTCTTTCATTGCAGGCTCACCATTCAACCTCTGTTTACCGGTGGCATCAAGAGTTGTTGCACCAGAATTTATTAGATGAATAATACCGTTCGAAGCCTTCCCAGTTAACTCTTTACCAGTAACTCGTTTTATAGCTTCTGGACTCCAATAAGTTCTAACATCAGAGAACATCTGTGCAGTATTTGTAAGTAGATGACCAAACAACATAGAAACTCCATTAAGTGAATCATTCTCAGTTGCGAATGAAAAAGCCTCTCTTATTCCGTTCCAATCAAAAGAACTTGTCAAAATTGTCTCACTAAAGTCGCCATTTGGTAAAAAATCTGTCCATTGGCGTTGCCCTTGAAACCCACCAGCAATTGCGTTATGCCCTATAGCCTCTTCCTTAAAACCTAACTCTTCTAATTTTGGATTACCCAACATCAGATCTCTAATTATAATGGTCATCTTCACCACAAATTCCCAATCCTTATCCTTTGCCTTTCTATCTTTTTGTTTCTCAGCTCGGTTTATATCCTCCCCCTCATTAACCTTACAGTACCTCTCTGTCCAGGCCATTGCTTTTGCATACTCATCCTTATCATATATCTCTTCTTCAATTCTGCGAAGAATCTCTGTAGAATCTACAGATTCATTTCTCATTCCAAGATACTTTTGGAAAAAATCAGGGTTAACCATCGATCCTGCAATTCCCATACAAGTACCTCCTATAGCCAGATATGACTGCCCTCTCATTGTAGCAACTGCCTGAGCAGCACGAGCAAACCTTAAAATCTTCTCTGCGACATCCTCAGGGATTGAGTTATCAGATAAATCTTGCACATCGCGTCCATATATACCAAATGCAGGCAAGCCTTTTTGAGCATGCGCTGCAAGTACTGCTGCTAAATAAACAGCACCCGGACGCTCAGTTCCGTTAAACCCCCATATCGCTTTTGGGTAATGAGGATTCATATCCATTGTCTCTGAGCCGTAGTTCCAACTTGAAGTTACAGTTATTGTTGATCCTACTCCCTCTCTTTCAAACTTTTCTGCACAAGCTGCACTTTCTCCTACTCTACCTATTGTGCTATCAGCTATCACGCACTCAACCGGGCTACCGTCGCCGTTTTTAAGGTTACTTTCTATTAAGTTTGCTACCGATTTAGCCAAATTCATAGTTTTCTCTTCAAGGCTTTCTCTTACACCACCTTGTCGCCCATCAATTGTGGGTCGGATTCCAATTTTCGGATATTTTCTCATTTCTCAGATTATTTTAAGTGTTTAAATTTTTATTTTCATGTAGATGTAATCAAATATAGATGAGTTAAAAAGAGTTTCTTTTATTTATAACTGTAGGTAAATAGTCTCTTACATTCTTGTTCATGATTACAAACTCGGAGGCAATTTTACCCATTTTTTGCCAATCAATTCCTATACTTGATATTCCATTTTCAATAACCTCGAAAAAAGGGTTTTCATTATAAGCAAGCAATCCATAATCTCTACCTGGCTTAAGGTTATTTTGTCGCCCTTTCTTTAAAATCTTAACCACATCCTCCTGTTTAATAACAAGATAAAAACAATTCTCCTGAATAGCCACATTTTCTGAAATCTCATCCAGTATGTTAAAGCACATGTTATTGTCGAGACAAAAGTTAGAAAATGCAGTTTTACTACTCTGTGGATGTTTATGATTCTTATTTAGTACATAAATAAGCTTACTATACTTTTTTAAATCATCTTTTATTGTTTCCAAAGCATCATATAAACCCTTATCAAAATCTTGACAAATATAATAATAGTCATCCTTATCAAATTTTCCAAAATCGAGCAGTAGAAGCTTTTTCTTGTCAATCTTAGTCAGTGAGTCAGATAATTTCTCATTATCATAATTCATAACTAAATACTTATTATACTTGCCAACGGATTCGTTTACTATATTATTAAACAGTTGAAGGTTATATTGATGGAACCAGAGGTCTATTTTATAAGTTTTAGGTAGTTCGGCAACTAAAATAGTATGAAACATCTCTTTAAAAGGAGAATATTCATCCAGCAACAAAAGCACATTTCTTGAATGTGAGGCCACAAAATAATTCTTCCCATGAATTGCATCTATCACACCCCTGTCTCGCAAATCTGTAAGTGATTTAAATACAGTATCTCTAGAGACAGAATATTTCTTACTAATGTAGTTAATAGAGGGCAATTTATCACCCACCTTCATCTCACGTGCAATAATATAATCCTGAATAAAGTTAGCTAGTTGCTTTACCTTTGTATGCTTTCCATTAAATTTTAACTCCAATTGATTTTCCATTGAAATGTTTTTTCTATACTGTTCTGCACTGTGCTGAGTCAAATGACAAATAAACAATACAAAAACTTAATATTGAAACATTTCAATATGTTATTAAACATACTTAATAAAATAAACGCAATTTCTATTATTTTACATTAAATGCGACCCTCAAATCCTCTATTTCCTCATCACCAATAGGTTGCAATGTTCCAATTGTTGCAGCCATCACCAATGAATTAGCAGAGAACTCTGCTACTTCCAAATAATCAAATGTGTTTAAAAGTTTATCACCTGTAACAAATACACTGTCATTCTCTACCAAGATAACCCTATTATTTTGAAACATTTGTGCTACACTATCTACATCATTATATATAAGACCAAACGGAATAGAAGGCACGTCTTGTAAGAATATCCAGCTCTCAGGAATAGTTCTAACATCAAATTTACTGCCACTAACAGCATGTGCCATAAGATTAACAGGTTGAGTACAGATAATAGAGTTAATCTGAGGATTTAACTGATAAATACGTTGATGCAAAGCAACGGACCGACTAGGAGTCTTCCCTGCCTCAGCCATACCATTCTTTATCTGAACTATATCGCCAGGCACAATATCCCATCTTGCAATATTACTTGGTGTAATTAAAAAATCATTATCATTCCATCTCACTGATACTGTTCCGTATGTAGAGATCATCAATCCCTGATTACAAGCTCTACGTATAATATTCACCATTTCTGTTCGTATAGCCCTCTCTTCAGATGGATGATCAATATCCATAAAGTGTGAGATATTAGATGGCAAATGATTAACGTACTGTGAAACTTGCTCATCAGATAAATAGTTAACATTTCCAAGTCTTTTTGCATTTATAATTGTTCTACAGCAAAATTCAAGTGTTTCAAAACGCTGATAAGCATCCATCATATTTGTTCCACCCAGTACAACACCATGGTTTTCCATGATAACCGCTTTGTAACGTTTGTCCTTAAACTCGTTAGCAATTTTTCCACCTAAGTCATCACTTCCCGGAGTTCCATAAGGAGCAAATCCAATATCACCACATATATTATAAGCTTGTGGAACTATTTTTGTATCTGGCACAATACCAGCAATACTAAATGCAACAAGAGCAGGTGGGTGTGCATGAATAATGGCGGTCAGCTCGGGTCTGGACTCATATATTGCTTTATGAAACGGAAGTTCCGAAGAAGGCTTATGCAAGCCAATTACCTTACCATCTTTTTTTATCTGCATTATATCTTTCACTGTAAGTGATCCCTTATCAACTCCCGAAGGTGTGATCCAAATGTCACCATTTTTATCTCTTATCGATACATTTCCTCCAGAAGTAGTTGTCATACCACTTTTATATATCCTTCCGATAATAACATTTATCTGTTCTACCGGATGCATCAAATTCACGTCTAATTGTTTCATATATATAATTTATAAAAATCAAACACCATATTTCTCAAGTAAGAACGATTCGGCCTCTACACTCCATAAACCGTTGTGTTTATTGCATATTTCTGCAAGTTCCTTAAAAAAATCATCTTCTTCACCAAGTTTAGCAAAATCAGTAATTGGAGTCAGGGGCATTTCAATATGTGTATATATAAGCTTTTTACCACCAGTAATATTTGGAAGGTTATTAGTTGCTTCGGCAACGGCATTCAACCCACCTATATGAGTAACCAACCCTGCGGGATCAAGACCTTTACTCATAATATCTAGTGCTTCCACCATATCATCATTATTACCTCCACTAGTACCCACTATATGTGTATATGCATAATGAACATTGTAGAAGTTGAGCATAGCACTAAAATTGGTATCATTTGGCCCTGCAAAGAAGTTCAGACATCCATCGAATCCTAGAATCGCATCACCTTGCTCAACAACTGGCTTTACAGGTGCAAAAACAAATACATCATCATAACCCAACCCATCTGTCATATCTCTCAAAAATTCAACAGGATTCTCTACTTTGCCAGTATTTATATAATGTAAATCTATTCCTCTCGAAGCAGCAAACTCCACAGTATAAATCGAAGCAGCCCTATCTAGTCTATCCTGATCAACATCAGTGACCACTAAAAGCGAAGGTTTGCGATCATCTCTGTGAAGCACATAATTAATAGCAGCAAGCCCCATTGGTCCAACACCAGCTAAAACAGCCATTTTGCCACCTTCAACAATCTCCATCTTATGTTCATAGCTACCAGGAGTGGTATGATAATTTGCATGCATAGCACCTATAACACATGATAAAGGCTCAGCTAGAGAAGCAGGATAATATCCTTCTCCATCATATTTTAAAAGACAGTCTTTTTCCATTACCTCATTCGGTATCACTACATATGTAGCATCACCACCAATAAATTTATAGCTATACCCCGGTGCACTTAAAATGCCTACAGGACCATCCTCATAATATAATGCGGGCTGAATCGAAAACTTATCACCCACATTAAATTTATGAGCCCATTTAGATCCTACTTCTAATAGTTGTCCTGCAAACTCATGACCTATAATAATTGGGCTTTCCGAAACATCATCGGGTATACGTTTATGCTCAGGTCCCTGAGACGAAGCTTTGTAGGAAGACATACAAAGTGAGTCTGAAACAACTTTTGCTAAAATCTCATTATCTTTAATTGGTGGTAATTCAAATTCCTCTAACCTGAGATCTTTTTTACCATATAATCTTACTGCTTTTGTTTTCATTATATCATTTATTTTATCGTTCTAACTCAACATCACCTGTCCACCAGTTATTGGAAGAGCTTGACCTGTCTCACCATTTTGCTCCATAAGATACAAAATTCCTTTCGAAACATCTAAAGGTGTACAACCTCTACGCATTGGCACTTTAGAGATATAAAACTCTCTAACATCCTCTACAGACTTGGCTCCCGGCACCTTTCCTGCCTTAAGATACTGTACAAAAAGACCATTCTCAGGATCGCTCCATAGAGGCCCTTCATAAAAGTTTCCAGGACACACCGAATTCACTTTAATCCTATATGGTGCAAGTTCCAAAGCAAACGATTGAGTTAGACCAATCCCTCCAAACTTACCACCTGCATAAGCAAAATTGGCTTTACTTCCTTCCAGTCCCGATTTAGAATTTATCTGAATAATATCAGCATAATAGTCGTCAGATCCATATTTAGTTTGCAATTTCATTATCTTGGTTACCACCTTAGTGCAATAAAAATAAGCACTATAATTTATTTTCGTTACAAGATCGAAATTCTCTGGAGTCATATCCTCAAGTCCTCCTGCTCTTAATATTCCTGCGTTACTTATAAAACAGTCCACTCCACCAAATTGACATACCGTTTTAAAAATTAGATTTTCTAAATTATCTACGTCAGAAACATCAGTTTTCACAAAAACAGACTGGTTGCTCTTCGATATTTTATTAAAAGCCTCTGCAGTATGGCTTCCCTTAACTTCATTAAGATCAGCAATTACAATATTAGCCCCTTCTTTTATCAAACACTCTCCAATTCCCTCTCCAAAACCCTGTGCAGCACCTGTTATAATTATTGTTTTATTCTCAGCACGACCAGAAGAAGAACCGGCCGAAACACTTCTTCTATAATTCTCAACCTCCCATGTATCAATAAAACTAATCTGCTCGTGTGTCATAGGATGAGCACCACCAAATGATTTTGATAAAGATGCAACACTCATTGCATCTTCAAAAACATCCAGTATTATATCGCACTGATTAGCATTATCGCCAATTGCAACCAAACCAACTCCTTTAATTAGTATTACTTTTGGCAGATATCCAAACTCTTTAGTAAAAGAAGTAATCTTTTGTTCTGCTTCTAACAGAGGGTTATCATCACTATTAATAAATATATAATTCGATTTGCAATAAACAATTGCGTCAGGAGTAAAAGGCTTAACAATATCTTTTTGATTTGCAATGTAATCACTATAATAATGAATTAAACTATTGTTACGAACCCTTAAAGTCTTTAATCCCTTTTCAGATAACATCATCCTAATGGCAGGAAGTAGTTCAACAGCACTACTGCTCACTTCCATCTGATTAACACTCAAAGGATCAATTAGTTTATCTTCAAGTTTCTTTAAGATATCATTATATGTTAACTGAATCTCCTCTATGTTATCAGCTGCAACAAAAATACCATGATTCTGAAGCCATATAACCTTTGGCTCTTCATCATATCTTTGCCTATATTCCTCTATTTTATCATTCACCCTTTTAAAAAGGACATAACCTGGATCGGTATACTCCACAAAAACACTCTTGTCTCCAAAAATCTTCAATAACTCTGCTTCTGCATTCTTAGAACACATTAAACCGTTTACCAACGTGGGGTGTAAATGAACTACAAATGCATATCTAATAACATTATGCATTGAAGTCTCAACTGACGGACGCTTCCCTTTGGTGAGTGTGGCCTCTTCCAGGTCTCGTTTCACCTGTTCTTCTCGTTCTGCAGTATCACTGCTATATACTTTATCGGTCATCAAGTTAATCCTTGCACGATCTAGTATAGCAAAACCATCTTCGGTGATAGTGGCAAGCGATGCACCACTTGCTTTAACCCATATTTTATCTCTGTTTTTATATGAGGTATTACCTCCTCCGGCAATAACAAACCTATTATCACCTCCATATAACTGCGAAATCTTTATCAGATTATCAATCTCTTTCATACACTTTTGATTAACGACTCACCCAATTCAACAAAATCTTTACGTTTCGATCTGTCAGCGTAACCACTACTGTCAACATACCCCTCTAAACCCTGCGAAATCAAATGCTGGTGAGCAGCAATAACAGATGCTCCTTCAAAGTTAATCTGTTTCAAGCGATTGGTTAGTGGTATTCTATTTCTGGCAAAAAGCTCTATAGGCTCCATCACCGGGGAGTTGTGCTCACTACCAAACGTAACTATAAATCCCTTATCATGAAGACATTCTGCATACCTCTCAAGCATAACCACATCATTGCGGGTAGTAATAAACTCAACCGAATGGAAACCTCTCTCCGTAAGCTTATTAGCAACTTTCTCAAGATCATTCTCAAAGTCGGTATACTCACCCTTTTCATTATCTGCTAAAAATGGATAGGTAGGTATACCTCCTCCTGCAATAATTATATCACATACTGTTTGTAAAGGCAGGAAAGCTTCAGGCTTTTCAGGAACATAAGCAGCACCACCTGCTTTAAGCAAATTACTGCGTATCTCATTTTCTAAACTGGCAATATCATTGATAGCAGATTTAACAGGTTTTCCACCAAATATTTTTTCAAGTGTCAATCTTATTTTAGGTTCATCAGATTTACAAAACTCAACTACTTTCATCCTCAGAGCCCTCGCAATATGTCTTTCGCGTAGAGAACCTTTTGTGAGTTCGTTTTTAATCCATTGAATATCTAATTCAAAGCCAGTATTTATACTTCTCAAATACTCATTTAGCTTTGCACACATATCTTCAACCTGTTTGTTAGATTCAACTACAACAGCAGTTAGCTGAGATGCAAAAGGTTCAGGCAAACTAAACGGATATAGAAAACCTTTACCACTTAAATATATTCGTCCGGGGTTTACTGGGTCGTTAAGTCTCAATCCAGCAATCTGATCCTCTTGGTTTAAACTTATAAATTCTATACCAAAAAGAGGGTAAAGCTTTCTTTTAGCGCACCCATTTTTCCACTCTTCAAACCCTTCGGTAGTATAAAAATCGTTAATACCAACCACTTTCACCTCTTCTGCAGCCGCCCTGTCTAATGCATCATCAATATTTTCAAAAGCACTAAAAGAGTAAGGTGTGTGTAAATGGCAATTTATATTCAACATATTATTGTAATTATCGGATTTAAGTACTAAATCCCTTTTTTTGCCCTTTTCACAATTTCACCATCTGTAAAGTTCTGACCCGGTATATAGTCCTTCAAAGGTTGAATACGCTCATGTATAATATCCAAAAACCAACTGGGTTGAGGGAAGAAATACTCTTCTAGTTCATGAGCTGGAGTAATCCAGTTGCGAGATCCTAGTACAGATACTGGTGCATCGAGATAGTCAAATGCAAGCTGACTTATATTTGTTGCCATATCGTTAAGAAATGAACCCCTAGTAGTAGCATCACCTGCAACAATTATTTTCCCTGTCTTCTTTACAGACTCAACTACTTTTTCATAATTAAAAGGAACAAGTGAGCGAGCATCTATAACTTCTGCACTAATTCCATATTTTTCTTCAAGCACTTCGGCAGCTTTTAGAGCTTGGTATAACGTATATCCAATTGTTAAGAATGTAATATCTTTACCCTCTCTCTTCACATCAGGGTCTCCTAATTCCACCTCATAATATCCTGTAGGTACACCATCTTTGTGAAACTGTTCTCCAATATCATAAATACGTTGGCTTTCAAAAAATATAACAGGATCAGTACCTTGTAATGCTGCGTTCATTAAACCCTTTGCATCATATGGAGTTGCAGGAAAACACACCTTTATACCCGGGATATGAGCAACAAGAGAAGTTAAGTCTTGCGAGTGCTGTGCACCATATTTAGAACCAACAGACACCCTTACTACAACAGGCATTTTAAGCACATTTCCACTCATAGCTTGCCATTTAGGAAGCTGATTGAAGATTTCATCACCTGCACGACCAATAAAGTCGCAATACATAATCTCAGGAATTACCCTCCCTCCACACATAGCATAACCAATGGCAGTACCAACTATAGAAGCTTCAGAAATTGGCGAGTTAAATAATCTGTTATATGGCAATGACTCTGTTAATCCATTATACACTGCAAATGCTCCACCCCAATCGCGACACTCCTCACCATAAGCAACCAATGAGGCATCTTTATAAAATCTGTCTATTATAGCTTCAAAAATACCATCTCGCAGCTGATACTGCTTCATCTTACTATAAGGCTTTCCATTCTCATCAAAAGCAAAACGCTCTTTTCCGGCAATTCTTTTTACTCTAGGATTCTCTTCTATAGGCATCAACACCTCAGGTGTAGCATCAGAGAAACTGTCAACAGAACCATTAGAAAACATCATTTCACCTATAATTTCAGCACTATCCATAAGAGGTGAAGTTTTTGCGTCTATTGCTTTTAGAAACATCTCATTAACAAGCATCTTAACATCTGTCCAGATTGAGTCTAATTCTTCTTGTTTTGCAACTTCAGCACTAACAAGATCTTTACCAAAAGAACTTATACAATCTTGAGCCTCCCATGCTTCAACCTCATCTTTAGTACGATAAGAAGAAGCATCAGAAGGTGAGTGTCCACTATACCTGTAAGTTAGAACATCTAGTAACACTGGCCCTCTTTTTTCGTCAATTACCTTACGTTTTCGTTTATATGCATCAATTACCGCAAGAGGGTTGTAACCATCAACTCGCTCAGCATGCATCTGATCGGGATTAACACCTGCACCAATACGAGCTGCAATTTCGTAACCCATAGTTTCACCACAGGTCTGTCCACCCATACCATATTGGTTGTTCATAATATTGATTATTACAGGTAATCCTCCCTGCATATCACCTTCCCATAGTTCTCTAAACTGATCCATAGCAGCAAATGTAATTCCCTCCCAAACTGGCCCGCAAGCCAACGAAGCATCACCAATATTTGCAACAACCAGTCCTGATTTCCTATTTACTTTTTTATAAAGTGCAGCACCAACTGCAATATCTCCCGAACCACCCACAATTGCATTATTAGGGTATACACCAAATGGAGTAAAAAATGCATGCATCGATCCTCCTAAACCTCTGTTAAATCCGGTTTTACGAGCAAATATTTCTGCAAGTGTTCCATATACAAGAAACCTCCTTGCAAGATCTTTAACAGTTCCTTCAAAATCTTTTTTTACTATTTCATAAATAGCACCATCAAAGAAGTTCTCCATTATATTAGTTAGTTGATCGTCATCAAGCTTATGAATCGCCGACATACCTTTAGCCAATATCTCGCCATGCGAACGGTGACTTCCAAAGATGAAGTCGTCAACAGAAAGCGTCCATGCCATACCAACTGCAGCCGACTCCTGCCCTATTGAGAGGTGTGCGGGTCCGGGATGGTTATAAGATGTGCCATTATACTCACCTTTTGTTTTAATTAGATTTAGCATGGTTTCAAATTCACGGATTAACACCATATCATGGTATATAAGCTTGAACTCTTCGTCCGTAAAGTTACCTTTCTCCTCTTTAACACTTTTCTGATACTGATTTATGGCTATGGGCTGAAACTCTATGAATCCAGATTTTCTAACCTCCTTTGGATCGATAAATTGTACTTTTGGCATCTCTACTTATTATTTAAAACTAAAAACAACTTCTTTAATTATTTCACTAACTGTTGGATGCGGAAATACCACCTCCTGCATTTCTTTAAGAGTCATTTCCTGTTCAATAGCCATAGCAGCTCCAAATATTATTTCACTGCTTGGGTTGCCCAACATATGAACACCAATTACTTCACCATACTTTTCACCTACAATAACTTTACATATTCCGCTACCACCTTCATTTTCTGCTACAAAACGCCCAGCATACGCCATTGGTAATTTTGCAACCTTATATGCAATATTCTTTTCTTTGGCAGACTCTTCAGTCTCTCCTACACCAGCAACTTCAGGATTGGTATATACAACACCCGGAATGGCATTATATCTCATTATGTCCGATCTTCCTGTCAGGTTGTTCACAACCACCTCTCCTTCGCGGCTAGCAGTGTGTGCAAGTAGTGAAAATCCTGTTACATCACCTGCTGCAAATACACCAGGTACATTAGTACGCATCTTCTCATCCACTTTAATTCCGTTACGAAACAGCTCAACACCAATACTCTCAAGTCCAAAGCCCTTAGTAACTGGTCTTCGCCCAACACTCAACAATATTTTGTCTCCTTCAACAGTATGAGTTTCTCCATCTTTTTCGAATATAACTTTGTTGCCATCTATCTTGATAACCTTTGAGTTTAGATTAAACTCAATTCCCTTTTTTGCATATATCTGTCTAAGCATAGTTGAAACTTCGAGGTCCATTCCTGCAACAATTTCAGGAAGCATTTCAACAACTGTAACTTTCGTTCCAAGGCTATTAAAGAAACTGGCAAATTCCATTCCTATAACTCCTCCACCAATTACTACCAAAGAATCCGGACGTTCTGTCATTTCCAAAATCTCTCTATTTGTTAAGATTATATCTCCAGCTTCATTTAATCCGGGAATTGGTGGTACTGAAGCTTCTGAACCAGTGCAGATGAGCAAATTTCGTCCAATATACTTCTCTCCGTTACAAGTTAACTCTACACCTTCAGAAGAGCGGCCATTTATATATGCTTCACCTTTTACTACCTCAACCTTATTAGATTTCATCTTACCCTCAACCCCTAATACAAGTTTACGAACAACCTTCTTCTTACGTGAAACCATTTTACCGTAATCGAACCTAATATTGTCTCCAAAAACGCCATACTTATCTGCATTAAGTGCGTTCTCATAAATTTTCGCACTATATAATAAAGTCTTTGTAGGAATACAACCTTCGTTGAGGCAAACACCGCCCATAGCGCTTTTTTCAAAAAGAACTACTTTTAGTCCCGCCTGTCCTGCTCTCTCTGCCGCTACATAACCTGCAGGGCCACCGCCTAAAATTAATAAGTCTATCATAATGTAATATCTAATTGTAAGTTTTCTATTTCTATTGCTATTTGTTTTAAAAAACGTGTTGCTTCACCCCCATCCAACGAGCGATGATCGTATGTGAGGCTTAAACCTATATGAGGTACAAAAGCATAAACCCCATCACCTAAATCTTTTGGTCTGGGGAGAATTGTATTTACTCCCAGAATAGCAGACTGAGGCAAGTTAATAACCGGAGTAAACATTTCCACTCCATAATTACCTAAGTTAGATACTGTAAATGTACCTGCTTCAGGAGCAAGAATATCAGGATTTACATTACCCTTTCTGCATGAATCCGCTACTACCTTTAATCTGTTAGAAAGACCTGTAACCGAAAGGTCGTCTGCATTTCTAACTACCGGCACCATTAATCCTCTATCTGTATCTACGGCCAGTCCTAAATGCACTTTATTAAAATATCTTTTAGAGTCACCTAAAAAGTGAGTATTCACCTCAGGAAAACTCTTCAGTGCTTTAATAACAGCTAAACAAACCATATCGTTTAGTGTAATGTTAGCATCAAGTGTATTTGCTTCCCTGGCTAACTTAACCTGTTTTCTTAACTCCAGCAACCTCCTGGCATCTGCACTTAAATGGTGAGTTAGCTGTGCTGAATTTTGAAGTGATGAATGCATAGATTTTGCTATTATCTTACGCATATTTGATAATTTTCTATCTTCATAATCAACACCATATAGTATATTATCAGTAGCAGCAAGATCTGATGCTCTTGAAGCACCAGCTAATCCTGTGCCATGTTCATTTGGACGTAAACCTTCTTCCGAAGCAATTTTTTTGGCTAGAGGAGTCATCTTGGGTCGATTTTTCAAAGTCCACTTTACATCCTTTTCAATCACTCTTCCTTTTGGACCACTTCCATCAATATCAAATATATTTACTGACTCCTTATCAGCTAGTTTTTTGGCTCTGGGTGAAATAAATTTAGATTGGTTGTTTCGTTCAACAGAAGCTAATTCTTGTTTTGACGTGTGAGCAGTTGTGTTCTCATTATTTACTACCGAGTCACTTTTTGTGTTTACCTCATTTTTCTTTTCATTAGCTTCTTGCTTTCCTATCAGTTCAGAATAATCTTCTCCTGGCGTTCCTATCACCATCATGTTTTCTAGCACTGGCACTTCATCTCCTTCACCATAAAAGCACTTCAATAAAGTTCCATCGGCAGGAGCCTCCTCCTCAAATGAAGCTTTATCGGTTTCGTAAGCAAAAAGTATATCACCTTTATTTACAATATCACCTTCCTTCTTCTTAATTTCAGTGATTATACAACTCTCTACAGATTGCCCCTGCTTGGGCATTATTATAACTATCGCCATTTTAGATGATTTTCATATTTATCGTACTTATATTCTTGTTTAATGAATCAAAAATATAAATCTTGCAAATACATAAGTTTTATATATCAATGTTTAGCCACATAAAAATATTTCGAATACAATTACAAATATAGACTTTATAAGACTGTATAGAATTAATTAATTGATTTTTTAGCTATAATTTATGACACTATTTTAATTAATTTAAAACATTACCCCTATTTAACTAATGAAAGACATATACATAATCACTACCTTGCTCTTTTATATTCCTTTTATAAAAGAGCAACATAAGGGCGAGGTAAGACTAATCTAAGAAGAAAGTATGAATGATTACACTAGTTATATTTATGGGCAGATTAATAAATTTGTAATTAATGTCAAAAAACATAGTCAATAAATCAATTCTTTTACTCGAGATAGTTGATTAAACATGTAGATTTGTAAATAATAAACACTGATTCATGAATAAAAAACAATATTTAGCTATAGACATAGGGGCAAGTAACGGAAGAGCTATTCTGGGGATTGTAAAAAAAGAGAAAGTAGAATTAATTGAGATAACACGTTTTCAAAACCCAATGATCGAATTTAACGATCATATCTACTGGGATCTCTTTTATTTGTATGACCAAATTATTAAAGCTATAAAAGAAACTAAGCAACAAGGATATAATGTAACTTCACTGGGAATAGACACTTGGGGAGTAGACTTTGTCTGTTTTGGAAGTGATGGTAAGCCACTGCAAATGCCATCCAGTTATCGTGATACATCTACTTTTGGTGCACCTGATAGATTTTACTCAAAAATATCAAAAGAAGAGTTATATCGAAGAACTGGAATACAAATAATGAACTTCAACACTCTTTTCCAACTAGATACACAACTGAATAATAAATCATCGATATACCCTGTAATAGACAAAATATTGTTTATGCCCGATGCTTTATCATATATGTTAACAGGTAAAATGGTTACAGAGTATACTATTGCATCTACCTCTCATATGATTAACCCTTATCTTAAGAAGTTTGATGAAGAGATACTGAAAAAAATAGAGCTTAATAATAATAATTTTGCTCAAGTTGTTTTTCCGGGAACGGCGGTAGGTAAAATATCTGAAACAGTTAAAAGACAAACCGACATTGATGATATTTCTGTAATTGCTGTAGCAGGCCATGACACCGCCTCTGCAGTACTTGCAACACCTGCAGAAAACGAAAATTTTGCTTATCTCAGTTCTGGCACTTGGTCGCTTATGGGAATTGAAGCAAAAAACCCGGTAATAAACGAAGTTACTTACGACCTTAATTTCACGAACGAGGGTGGTGCTGACGGCTCTATAAGACTCTTGAAAAACATTTGTGGAATGTGGCTTATTGAACGTTGCAAAAAAGAGTGGGAAACCGAACACCCTATTACATATAATGAGATTGTAGAGGCCGCAGAAAAATCAACACCATTTAAATCCTTTATAAATCCTGATGCTCCCTGTTTTGCTAACCCCGAATCAATGATTAAATCAATCAGGGATTACTGTAATGAAACAGATCAAACAATACCAAAAACAGTAGGTGAAATAGCAAGATGTATATACGAGAGTCTCGCTTTTAGATATAAACAAGTGCTTGGTAATCTTCAAAAACTGGCCGACTTCCCAATTCAAACCTTACATATAATAGGTGGTGGTTCGAAGAATAATATGCTTAATCAATTTACAGCAAACGCAATTGGAATGCTGGTGGTTGCAGGCCCGTCAGAGGCAACAGCCATTGGCAACATATTACTTCAAGCAAAAGCAGATGAACAAGTTGCAGACAAACTTCATATTCGTCAGATTGTAAGAAACTCCACTAAGCTTGAAGAATTTACGCCACTAGATAGTGATTTATGGAATAGTCATTTCCAAAAGTATATAAATGTATTTAGAGAAAAATAAAACGAAGATTAAATATTAATTTACAAAATAAATAATAACCTTATGAGAAAAGAACAAGTTATTAGTGACTATGAAAATGCCAAGAAGCATTACGAAGCTATTGGAGTAAACGTTGATGAAGCAGTTAAAAAATTAGAGAACCTTTCAATTTCGATACACTGTTGGCAAGCTGACGATGTTATAGGTTTTGAAAACCCCGATGGTGAACTTACAGGTGGGATACAAACTACTGGAAATTATCCGGGCAAAGCTCGTACTTTTAAAGAACTTAGGAGTGATTTAGAAAAAGTTTTTTCTTTGATTCCTGGAAAACATAGAGTAAGTCTTCATGCCATTTATGGAGATTTTAATGGTGAGTTTGTAGATAGAGATCAAATTGAGCCTGAGCATTTTCAGAGCTGGATAGACTGGGCCTTAGAGAATGATGTTAAGATAGATTTTAACTCGACATTTTTCTCACACGAAAAAAGCAATAGTGGATATACCCTTTCCGACTTCGACCCTGAAATCAGAAATTTCTGGAAAGAACACTTACGCAGATGTAGAAGAATAGCTGCAGAAATTGGTAAGCAACAGGGTGATCCATGTATTCATAATATCTGGATTCCTGATGGTGAGAAAGATAAAACCGTTTCACGTTACGATCATAGGAAGCTGCTTATGGAATCGCTTGATGAAGTATTAGCAGAGAAAATCAGTACCGAATATCTTAAAGATTGCCTAGAGTGCAAGCTATTTGGTATAGGAAGTGAAAGCTACGTAACAGGCTCTCACGAGTTTTATATGGGCTATACAGTAAAGAATGACATGATGCTTACACTCGATGCTGGACACTTTCACCCAACTGAAACCATTTCTGATAAGCTTTCGACAATGTTACTGTTTGTGCCTGAACTTAATTTGCATGTTAGCAGACCCGAACGATGGGACAGCGATCATGTTGTAATCTTAAACGATGAACTTCAGGCTATTGCACAGGAGATTGTTCGCTCGGGTTATATGGAAAGAGTTCACATCGGACTGGATTATTTTGATGCATCAATTAACAGAGTTGGAGCATATGTAGTGGGTATACGTGCTACTCAAAAAGCTATGTTGCAAGCACTACTGGAGCCAACAAATCAGCTTAAGGAGTTTGAAAAGCAGGATAAAAGGTTTGAGCGTATGGCACTTCTTGAAGAACTTAAAGCACTTCCGTGGAGTAATATATACAACTTTTTTTGCCAGCAACAGGGAGTTACCATTGGTGATGCATATATTAAGGAGGTTCAGAATTATGAGAAAGAGGTAACATCAAAAAGAGTATAAAAAATGAATACCCTTATTGGATTAATTATTATTGCTGTGGGAAGTATGGGCCAATCAAGCTCATACGTCCCAATAAACAAGATTAAAGAGTGGTCGTGGGAAAACTTTTGGCTCACACAAGGGATTTTTGCATGGCTTGTTTTTCCATTTCTGGGAGCTCTCATGGCAATGTCATTGCCTGAAATGATTGAAGTTTATAGCTTAAATGCATCAGCTACCTTTAAGGCAATTGGCTTTGGCGCACTTTGGGGTATTGGAGGGTTGACATTTGGATTAAGTATGCGTTTTTTAGGAATAGCACTAGGTCAGTCGGTTGCATTAGGTACAACAGCAGCACTTGGCACACTCATACCTGCACTTTTTTCTGGCGATCTATTTTCTCCTAAAGGATTGATATTGTTAATTGCAGTGGCTGTAACTTTGGTTGGAATTGCTTTAGTAGGTTATGCAGGCAGCCTACGTTCAAAAAATATGACTGAGGAGGAAAGGAGAAAAGCAATTAAAGACTTTGCTCTTAAAAAAGGCTTACTAATAGCATTACTCTCAGGTGTGATGAGTGCATGCTTTAATTTGGGCTTAAATGCAGGTATTCCTATAAGAGAGGCGGCTGTAACGGGAGGTGCATCAGATCTTTTTGCCCAAAACCCGGTAACCATGCTAGTTACATTTGGAGGATTTGTAACTAATTTGATCTATTGTTTATATATGAATCATAAAAATAAAACTGGAGGAGAAATTTTTAGTTCTTCTAAATCTGTTCTTACAAACAACCTATTATTCTGTGCTTTGGCAGGACTATTGTGGTATTCACAGTTTTTTGGCTTAGGTATGGGTCAAAGTTTCTTTGAACCAAACAGCGTTATGATGGCCTTCTCATGGAGTATATTGATGTCGCTTAACGTTGTCTTCAGCAATGTATGGGGAATCATATTAAAAGAATGGAAAGGATCTGGCAAAAAAGCGGTTACATATCTTGCATTGGGTATGGCTGTATTAATACTATCACTTATAATTCCAAATATATTTTAAGTGGTTATGTTTTAATTTCACTATATTTACCACAATATATAGTGAAATTAAAATATAATTAGTATAACCATGAGATATAATGACCTAGGTGTCGACTTTAAATACCTGTTAGTAAGTGAAAAAGATAAGAAATTCGGACTCACCATTAACACCGTTGGCTTTCAGCCTGTGCCGCCAAACACAGTGTATCCTTCTCCCGATCATCCAAAGAGTTACTATTTCAGTCCAAACAAAGGGCGTGTTTTATCGGAATATCAATTTGTGTATATCAGTAAAGGAAGTGGCATTTTCAATTCAGATACTACTAAGAAAGTTAATATTACAAAAGGTCAGGTTATAATTTTGTTCCCGGGGCAATGGCATACTTATAGTCCTAAGAAAGATACGGGATGGAACGAGTATTATATTGGCTTTGAAGGTAAAATAATTGACGAGATTGCAGCAAACGGATTTATATCTCCAACAAATCAGGTTCAAGATGTAGGCATTAACGAAGATCTTGTTAATCTATTTTCAACAGCTATAAAGATTGCAAAGGAAGATAAAACAGCCGCACAGCAAAACCTAGCTGGTATTGTTTTTAATATCTTAGGAGCGATATTGTCATTAGCTCAAAACAGAAACTTCGAGTCTAAAGAATCTGCTCAAAAGATAGAAAGAGCAAAAGTTATTATGCTTGAAAATATTCACAAAAACTTAGATATTAAAGGTATAGCAAAAAATTTAGGAATCAGCTACTCACTATTTAGAAAGGAATTTAAAGAATATACTGGTTACGCTCCGTCTCAGTACTTCCAGGAGTTGAAGTTACGTAATGCCAAAGAATTTCTTACAGAATCTAATCTTCCAATAAAAGAAATTTCATATAAACTAAACTTTTGTTCGTACGAATATTTCTTGTCTTTCTTCAAAAAGAGAGTTGGTATTACCCCTACAGAATATAGAGAATTGGGACGTATGTAAAAAAAAGAAAATGTAAATTGTATATAATTATTTGACGTAAGATTAATAATCAATTGAAATATGAAAATCTATATATTACTTATAATAACACTTTTCTTCAATAATAGTATTTTGCTGGCACAAGAATATTTAAACGAAAAAGCTTTTAATGGTGAACTTGTTGAGGATGAAATAACAAGAGCATATCTTGCACCAGCAAATATTGTATGGCTCTCTGATACTCAGAATATACAGGTTAAAAATTCAAATAATCTACTATCACGCTTCGATGGCCAATTAACTACAAGTGGTGCCAATATGTCTACTCTTAGATCGGATAATGAAAAGCTAGCTTCTATATTACTTGATTTCGGTAAAGAGATATATGGTGGAATAGAAATTGCAGCCGGAATTAGAGAAAATAAAGAGTCTGTAAAAATAAGGGTTCGACTTGGTGAATCCATTACAGAAGCAATGAGCGACTGCATCGACAATAGTGTTCCCGGCATGGGGTCTGCTACAAACGATCATACACTGCGCGACTTTACAATTAATGTTCCCTGGTTAGGTTCTGTTGAAGTAGGCAATTCAGGGTTCAGATATGTAAGGATAGACCTTCTCGATAAAGATGTAAATCTGCCAATCAGATCTATAAGGGCTATTGCTCGTTATCGCGATATACCATATCTGGGCACATTTAATTCGAGCAATGAAAGACTCAACGAAATATGGGAAGTAGGTGCTTATACTGTGCATCTAAACATGCAAGAGTATTTATGGGACGGTATTAAGCGCGACAGGCTTGTGTGGCTTGGAGATGTTCATCCTGAGGTAATGACAATTAACAATGTTTTTGGTGATCAAGAGGTTGTAAGGAAAAGTCTTGATTTCGGTCGTGACACCACTCCCCTACCTGGATGGATGAATGGTATGTCTTCGTACTCATTATGGTGGATTATTACACATAAGGATTTCTATCTTTATAATGGCGATATCAATTATCTGAAAGAACAGCAACCATACATGACTGCTTTGATAAAACATATCATTACAAAGATAGACAAGGATGGCAAAGAGAATTTGGATGGTGGCAGATTTCTGGATTGGCCTACATCTGAGAATCCGGATGTTATCCATTCAGGACTGCAGGCATTAACATTGATGACTATGCAAGCTGGCAAAGAAATTTCAGGATGGTTAGATGATGCAGAGCTTAATAAGATGTGTAGTGATGCTATTACATTACTTGAAAAACATAAAGCCCAAAACTATGATAATAAACAGGCAGCGGCATTGTTATCATTATCAGGAATGCAATCTGCAGATGAAGCTTCGCAAACAATATTAAAAGAAGGGGCTAATGATTTTGCTACATTCTATGGTTATTATATGCTTGAAGCACTTGCTTTAGATAATAAATATAATGAAGCAATGAACATTATTTCAGACTACTGGGGTGCTATGTTAGATTTGGGAGCCACTACTTTTTGGGAAAATTTTAATTATGAAGAGAGGCACAATGCAATAGGTATAGATGATATGCCCGATACAACAAAATTTAATATTCATTCTGATGGTGGCGACCATTGCTATATCGGATTAAGAGCAAGTCTATGCCATGGTTGGGCATCAGGACCAACTTCGTGGTTAACAAAATATGTTTTAGGAATACATGTGGTGGAGCCTGGTTCTAAGACGATTCGCATCACTCCTCATTTGGGTGATTTGGAATTTGCTGATGGAACATTCCCTACACCTTACGGAGTAGTTTCGGTAAGACATACTAAACTATCCGATGGCTCGATATCTAGTGAAGTAGATGCTCCTGAAGAGGTGAAAATTATTTGGTAATTAATAGTTTGCAAACCTGGTAGAATAACAAACAAAATGAATAATATGAGAACATTAAAGACTATTCTTTTAAGCATTACTGCCCTCTTGTTATTGTGCAATTGCTCACCCTCATCAGCTAAAACGAAAGCTGAGAAAAATGGATGGAAGCTATCAATGCAATCATACACCTTGCATAGGTTTACGGCTGTTGAAGCATTAGAGAAGACACAACAGCTTGGGCTTAAATATATTGAGATCTATCCGGGTCAGAAGATGGGTGATGAGTTTGGAGATGCAGTTTTTGGATACTCTTTATCTGACGGCGATCAGAAGAGGATAAAAGAGATTGCATCATCAAAAGGGATAAAGATTATTTCAACTGGTGTATGGACAGCTCAAAGAGATGAATGGGAAAAAATATTTGACTTCGCTAATAAGATGGAGCTTGAGTTTATCAGCGCAGAGCCTGATTTAGACGATTGGGATGTGGTTGAAGCATTGGCCAAGAGCAGCGGAATAAAGGTTGCAGTACATAACCACCCAAGCGAAAACTCTTATTGGAAACCAGAGATACTGTTAACAGCTATTGAAAACAGATCAGACCTGCTTGGCTCTTCTGCAGATATAGGACATTTCAAACGTATGGGATTAGATCCTCTCGATTGTGTAAAACAGCTTGAAGGAAGATTATTAGCTTTTCACTTTAAGGATATTGCACCTGTTGGCGAAGAGGGAACACTTGAAGATGTTGTTTGGGGAACAGGAATTCTTAATATAAAAGATATTCTACAAGAGCTGAAACGTCAGAACTTTAAAGGCTACTTCACCATTGAGTATGAAGCAAACTGGGAGAACAACCTACCTGAGATTAAACAATCTATCGATTATTTTAATGAATTAGCGGAAGAAATATTATAATTAAATTATCATTTGTAAAGAAGTAGGTATGTGTTTATGGAAATATCGATTTCATCTATTTTTATTTTAACTAAATAAGGTAATAAAGATTAGTAATATAATATATGATTTGAAAATATCATCTCATTAACAGAAGGCAATACCGTGATTATGAATAAGGTTGATTACCACAATTTTATCACATGGTTTTATAAGTTTAAAACCGATACTTTTTAATAGAAAAAATAAAAGCCTAACCAAACTATCAATAAGTTTATTAGGCTTTAATATCACAATATAAAAGAGTCTCTTACTCGAAGTCGAAAGTCTTATTTACCCATTTTACTTTTACTCTGGACAATCGACAACACGTTGTGCATCTAAATGGATTCCGTAATAAGGGTAAGCATCAACCGTTATGGAAGTTTCGTTCCCTTTATAGGTATTAAACTGTCCTGGGGCCGGGTTACCGCTAGGAGGTGTTTCGTAGCATTGAATTTTAACCGACTCGGCAACTTCCTGCAAGCGGCCTCCGTTGAGAGAAATGAGAGTAATGGTTACTTTACCATCTACCACCTCCGAAAAAGTTGCAGTTCCTATTAAATAGTTCTGACCAGCAAAAACATCTACGGTTGAATTTGCAACATAAGGAGTATAGGTTGCCCAATTGCCTTGTTCAACGTAACGAGGTCCTGCAGCCCAGGCTGTCTCGTCTTTGTAACAAACCTCAACCGGTGGCTCATCTTCGCAAATTGCTACACAATATTCAAATTTCATAAACCAGTTTTTGCCCACTTTTTCGCCTTCACCAAAAGCAGTTTCGCTTTGCACTATTTCGCCATCAACCACTTTTACCACCTCGGCATGAGCGGCAACACACAAACATCCTTCGGGTAATTCTTCAAGAGGAATTTCAACATAGTAAAAGGTTTGCAAACCATTAAATTCAATCTTATGCGGGAATTGCCCCGGAACGAGATTCCCTGGTTTGTTAACAGGTAGTTTGTCGCAAGCACCTACAAAAAGATGAATAACTTTCATTTTCCAATCCCCCGTTGTTTCATAAACCACATACAGTTTTTCTTTGTTGTTTACAACATAAACTTTCCCAGCTTCGTGATGTTGTCCGGCCATTAGGCGAACCTCTTGTACGTCACGACATGGATCAACGCATACAGGTACTTCTAATGCGCGAGTTCCTGAAGAGACAACAACAATACTTTCTTCCTCAGCGACGTTTAAATCATTAGCATTTTCTACCTCAACTAAGTTCAGATCATTAGAACAGGATGAGAAAGTGACGGTAATTGCCGACATAACAATTACTGCGAAGAACAGAATAATTTTTCTCATAAACAATGATTTTAAAATGATTAATATTAATTAAATGCTGTGATTACGGCTTCGCCAAACACAAATGTTAACAATCACCCATGTTTCGCACCTCCTTCAAATAATTTACTTAGAAATAGAAATAAAATGCACTATTTTCTAAATCTCAGTATTTGCAAATTTAAATTTTGCAATTCCAAATCGTCCTTAACTAATTACACAAACATATAATAAAAAAAACAAATAATATACAAATTGTACTTAATAAAAAACTTACAAAATATTACAAGCTTTGATCAATATGTTTTGATATTCTAGTTATTTTAGAACCGCAACAGGTATGAATA
>CAZSBA010000002.1:0-77971 GCA_964605035.1 uncultured Proteiniphilum sp.
GTTGAATAATTCCATCTGTAAGTCATTTATATATATCATTTTTCATTTCTCTTTTTGAAAACCCGAACTCTCTTCGGGGAGCGTAAGCTGTAGGAATCTCAGTAATAGCCCTTATTAAGTGAATCATTCCGATTCTAATCGGACTATTCCGAAAATGTAAAGATACTATTATTTTTTTTGATACTCTTGTTTTGATTATAAATAAAAATCAAATTTATAACACCTAACACTTTCATTTGTCAGATAGTTGCTTTTCAACTTTTCAACAGAAATGATTACCTTTGCACCTCAAAATCAACGATAGAATGGAAATTGCAGCATTAGTGTCAGGTGGAGTGGATAGTTCGGTTGTAGTGCATCAACTTAAAGAGATGGGGTACGATCCAACAATCTATTATATCAAAATTGGCATGGAAGACAAGGATGGATATATAGATTGCCCATCAGAAGAGGATATTGAGATAGTAACATACATAGCAAAAAAATATGGTTGCCGTTTTGAAACTGTTTCACTTCACGAAGAATATTGGGAGACCGTGGTTAAATATACAATAGATTCTGTTAAAAGGGGTTTAACTCCTAATCCTGATATGATGTGCAATAAATTAATCAAATTTGGTGTATTTGAGCAGAAATGGGGACATGATTTTGACAAAATTGCCACTGGTCACTATGCTACTACAACCGAACAAGATGGACTGACCTGGCTTTCAACGGCAAAAGACCCTGTTAAAGATCAGACTTATTTTTTGGGTCAGATTAGTTATCTTCAGGTCTCAAAACTAATGTTTCCTATAGGAAATTTAATGAAGTCAGAAGTTCGAAATATTGCCTTAAAACAAAATCTACCTTCTGCAAAAAGAAAAGATAGTCAAGGCATATGCTTCTTAGGCAAAGTAAACTATAACGAATTTATTGAACGCTATCTAGGCAGGAAAGAAGGTTTAATAGTGGAACTTGAAACCGGAAATATTCTGGGTAAACATCAAGGATATTGGTTTCATACCATAGGTCAGCGAAAAGGACTGGGGCTGAGTGGTGGACCATGGTTTGTTATTAAAAAAGACATAAACAGAAATATAATTTACGTATCTAAGGGTTACGACACTAAACATCAATATGGTGATGTTATTAACTTACAAGGTTTTGAATTTATCACTAAAGATATTTGGGGTGAATTTGAAGATGAGAAGGAGGTAACATTCAAAATAAGACATACACCTGAATTTACTAAGGGTTTTTTAACTAGAACTGGTGATATGTATAAAATCCACTCACATGAGCCTGTACAAGGCATTGCAGCTGGTCAGTTTGGTGTGATATATGACAAAGAAGGCAAATTGTGTTTGGGAAGCGGTATGATTATATAAGGAATTAGCATAAATTTGTTGCCAAAAGAATTTAGATGAAAAAATCTGTAATATTTATAGTTCTATTTCTATTGTTATCGCTATCCAAGCTATTTGCACAGTTTGAAGGCACTATTGGAGTGGGAACACAAGCAGGGTATGCAACAGAGATAAATAGCCTAGGTGCAGGTATTCATATCCATTATTACAGAACTAATAATCTCAGAATTGCTCCTTCTTTTACCTATTTTATTGAACGAAAAGGTGAAAATATGTGGATGATTGACGCAGATGCGCATTATGTTATTCCCGTTTCGATAACTGCTTCGTTATACCCTATTGCGGGAATTCATTATTCGAATTGGAATTTTGATGCAGATTCTGAAAGGATAGTTAACGAGTTAGAGCCACGAGTTAAACATCGTCCTGGCGTGAATTTAGGTCTTGGCTTTCAACATGATATTGGTTACAGGGTGAGAGCAAATTTTGAACTAAAATATCAGTTTCTAAAAGACTATTCGCAGGTTATGTTTATGGCAGGTTTTGGCTTTTGGTTCTAACACCTCCTATTAAATTTTTGAATATATATATGAAAGACTTTATAACTCAAGAGATAAAAAACGAAAATGCTGTATTGGTAGGTCTTATCACTCCCGATCAGAATGAAGAGAAGATTACTGAATACCTTGATGAACTTGCCTTTTTAGCAGAGACTGCTGGGCTAATACCCAACAAGAGATTTACACAGAGACTTGATTCACCTAACACTGCCACATTTGTTGGTAAAGGGAAGTTAGAGGAGATTGAGGCTTACATTAAAGATGAAGACAATGAGATAGGAGTAGTAATTTTTGATGATGAACTTTCGGCTAGACAACTTCGTAATATAGAGAAAGTACTCAAGATAAGAATCATGGACAGAACGAGTCTTATACTTGATATTTTTGCAATGAGAGCTCAAACAGCTCATGCAAAAGTGCAGGTTGAATTGGCTCAATATGAGTATTTACTACCAAGACTTACAAGAATGTGGACCCACCTCGAGAGACAACGAGGAGGAGGTGGCACAATAATGAGGGGTCCTGGTGAGACTCAGCTTGAAACCGACCGTCGAATAATTCTCGATAAGATTTCAAGACTTAAACAACAATTGAAAGATATTGACAAGCAGAAAACAGTTCAAAGGAAAAACAGAGGAAAGCTTGTGCGAGTAGCTCTTGTGGGCTATACAAATGTGGGCAAATCAACCATAATGACACTATTAAGTAAAAGCGAGGTGTTTGCTGAAAACAAGCTTTTTGCTACACTCGACACAACCGTACGTAAGGTAACTGTTGCCAACCTCCCTTTCTTATTATCTGACACTGTTGGATTTATAAGAAAACTACCTACTCATCTTATTGAATCTTTTAAATCGACGCTTGATGAGGTTCGTGAAGCAGATATACTATTGCATGTTGTTGACATCTCTCACCCTGCCTTTGAAGAACAGATTTCGGTTGTAGAGAAAACACTTTTTGAAATTGATGATTCTGATAAGCCCACAATTCTTGTATTTAATAAAATTGATGCCTTTACTTATACTTTAAAAGATGAGGATGATTTAACACCAAAGAAGCGTGAGAACTATACTTTAGAGGAGCTAAAGCAAAGCTGGATTAGCAAGATGAAAGAGAACTGCATATTCATCTCTGCCAAAGAAAAGGACAATATCGACTCTTTGAAAGATCTTATCTACGAAAAAGTAAAGGATATACACGTTACGCGATTCCCATATAATGACTTTCTATACCAAACTTATGATGAAGATTAATTGCATAAAGCATCATTAAGTGCTTTAACAGCCTCTTCGTAATGCTCTCGTTTTATAACAAACTGCATATTTACCTGCATTAGAGATTGAGCGAAGCTCTCTATATTTATATTTCTATCATAAAGGGCTTTAGATGCTTTATATAGAAATCCAGGCAGAGCAATATTTGTTCCCATTACACAAACAATAGCCATAGGTTCTACTGAAACCTGATAAAATATATCTCTGATAACACTAATAAGCTCTTTGCTTTTTTCATTATCCCACACTACCATGGTTATTGAGTTTGCATTGGTAGATTTTAATATATAACTCACACCATACTTAACAAAATAGTTCATTATTTGACCATCAAATCCAACCTCACCAACCATCATAGGGTCGTGTACCTCAACAGCTATTACTTTTCTTGAACCTGAAACTATCTCCACTCTCGGTTCTGGTGATACATAATCGGCAGAAATGATTGTTCCTGGATGGTCTGGCTCGAACGTATTTTTAATACGTATATCAATACCAGCCAACTCCAGAGGCTTAGCAGCTTTAGGGTGTATGGCTTCCATACCAATATCTGCTAACTGATCGGCAATTATATAGTTGGTATGTCCAACGGGAATACTATTTTCAACTCCAACAATCTTTGGATCTGCACTAGATAAATGATATTCTTTATGAATTACGGCCTCATCGGCATTAACTTCAACTGCAATTTTACTGAAAGTAACTTCGCTGTACCCTCGATCGAAAGCCCTCATAATCCCCTCTGTACCTTTAGTATATCCAGTAACAATACAGAGAACTTTACTAAAGTCGATACCTTTAAACTCTCTGTGAATTCGCTCATCAATTGTAAGAGGTTCGTTATCATTAAAACCGCATAAATCAACAAAACGCGCATTTATTCCATTATTATTTAGTATATTAACTGAATTCCACCCTGAATGTGCTTCACCTATAGAAGCAAGAATTTCACGAGCTGCAAGGTGAATATCAGTACGATTTACATAGCCCGAAGCCAGGACTTTACCAAGACTATACAATAAGGTCTTAGCCTGATCTACGCGAAAGCGAATGAAATCACGTGCTTCTTTAAGATCCAGACCATAATCAGCAAATCCATCATTTATTAATAGCAATCGCTGACAAAATGAATCGAGCGCACTACTATAATCCTCACCATTTAAGAATCTATTATAAATACCAGGTTCACCTGTTTTCTTATGTTCAAGCAGCCAGTTAGTAACATTGTTATAAGCTGATACCACAAAAATGCGGTTATATAAATCATCACCTTTACGGTCGCCCTTGATTATATTTTGTAATACTTCTTGGAACTGCGACATGGAGGTGCCTCCAATTTTTTCTACTGTAAGCATTTTATTATAATTTAAAATGAAAAAATTCTCTGTTTTTATTTAAAAGTCTATCAAACAAATTGCATGTGAGAGAAGAAAAGTAACGATAATGTGAAGTTAAAACTCCTTCAACTCCTTATATACTTTGAAAACGGGCAATCCCATAACATTATAGTATGAACCCTCAATTCTTTCAACTGCCATATAACCAATCCACTCTTGCACACCATAAGCTCCCGCTTTGTCAAAAGGCTTATATTTAGAAACATAATAATCTATCTCTGCATCAATCAGTTTACCAAATGTAACAAGCGAAGTATCAGAAAAGCTCACTTGCTTTTCTGTTGATGTGAGACATACAGCAGTTATTACTTTATGAGTTTTGCTTGAAAGAACTCGTAGCATTGTAGCCGACTCCTCTTCATTTGCTGGCTTTCCAAGAATCTTGTTCTCCAGCAATACTACTGTATCGGCTGTAATAAGTAACTCTTTATCTTTTAGTTCTGGCTGATATGCAGAAGCTTTCTTCTCTGCAAGATAAACAGCCACATCTTCAATATGAAGTGAGTTGGGATAAGACTCATCAACATCGGGGATAACTCTTGTTTCGTAATCGATATCAAGTCCCGAAAGTAGCTCTTTACGCCTCGGAGAGTTAGATGCCAATATTATCTTGTAATCGTTTAATTTCATAAATTTTTATAATCCCATTCATTCATAATCAGTGTTTACAACTTACAAAGATAAACATTTATCAATTTAAATTGTAAATTTGCATAAAAAGAGCTTATGAAACTTGACCTCTGTCCTTCTCCAGCACTATATCCATATTACAAATCTGATAATGATACTGTTGTAGTTGTAGATGTATTTAGAGCTTCGGCTACAATGTGTACGATGTTGAACAACGGTGCATCAGCTATTATCCCTGTTTCAAACAGTGAAATAGCAAAAGAGTACAAATCCAAAGGATATCTTGTGGGTGCAGAACGTAATACAAAGAGATGCGAATTTGCAGACTTCGGCAATTCACCTTTTGATTATACTTCTAAAAAAGTGAATGGTAAAGAAATCGTATTTACAACCACCAATGGTACCAGAGCAATTGATGTTGCAAGCGATTGCAAAGAACTTTTGATAGGAACATTTCCAAACATTGATGCTGTTGCAGGTAAATGCTTAAAAAGTGCTGAAAGAGTAGTTATATTATGTGCAGGTTGGAATAACCGTATAAATATTGAAGACACTCTATTTGGAGGTGCTTTTGCAGAAATACTTTTAGAAAAAGCTAAAGTAAAGTTCGATTCGGATGCAATTAGAATGAGTTATGAGCTGTGGTTTAGAGTTAAAGATAACTTAGATGATTATCTTAAGGTAAGCGACCATTACCAGCGTCTTATTAATAATAATGCTGTTGGCGACGCAAACTATTGCATAACTCGAAACAGCCTATCTATAGTTCCGACATACAATAAATCAGATAGAAAGATATATTAATCGTCTCCCCAGTCGAAATCTTCAAAACTAATTACATCTGTAAAATCTTCAAGATCTCTGCGTTCCTTCTTAGTAGGACGTCCAGATCCTCTTTGTCTGTCTACAAAACCACTTATCTTATTTAATTCAAGTATCTCATATTGATCAGGGGTTGTTACGTTCTCCATGAAATCATGAACTAGCTTTGCACCCATGCGTTTATCGGCTAACTTGAGCACTTTGAAAGAGAATATTACAGGTGGTTTTCTAACCTGAACAACATCCCCTACTCTAATGGTTCTTGAGGCTTTAACAGCTACGTTGTCTATCATTACACGATTCTTCTTGCAAGCATCAACTGCAAGAGTTCGAGTTTTGAATATCCTAACTGACCACAACCATTTATCTATTCTAACTTCTCCCATTACTATGTATTAGCAAACAGATCATTTACTTGTTGTTGTACTGATTCATCGTAATATTTATACCAGCAAGACAAAAACTAGATATTATCTCTGTTGCTGTTTGAATTCTCTCTGGTAACTTAAGCTTTTCTTCATCACAGAATTCTTCAAGCACATAATCTACCTGAGCTCCGCGAGGGAAATCATTACCGATTCCGAATCTTAAACGAGGGTAATTCTGACCTATTAAATCTTGTATGTGTCTCAAACCATTGTGTCCAGCATCACTACCTTTTGACTTTAACCTAAGTGTTCCAAAAGGCAAAGCCAAGTCGTCAACCACAACAAGAAGATTATTATTATTAATCTTCTCCTTTTGCATCCAGTAACGGATTGCGTTACCACTAAGATTCATAAAAGTTGAAGGTTTGAGCAAGATAAGCGATTTATTCTTAAGTCGCATTTGCGATACAAGGCCATATCGCTTATCCTCAAAAACAGCATTGGACGCTTTTGCAAAAGCGTCCAATACCATAAAGCCTATATTGTGGCGGGTTCGCTCATAATCAGGTCCGATATTGCCCAATCCCGCTATCAAATATTTCATAAACTAATACTATTCTTCTGAAGTCTCTTCTGTAGTAGTTTCTTCTCCATCAGTTTCATCACCCTCTAAAGCTGCTGCTGCACTCATATCACTTCTTGTTGCACGTGTCACCTGAACACGACATACTACAGCATTCTTAGCGTTTAGCAACTCAAGTCCGTCAAATTTCAAATCTCCAACCTGAATAGATTTTCCGATTTTTAATTTTTCAACATTTATAACTAGTTCTTCTGGCAAGTTAGCTGCTAAAGCTCTAACTCTCAATTTACGTGAGTCGAGAGATAGTTTTCCACCAGCTTTCACACCAGCAGCTAATCCTTCTAAACGTACAGGTATTTCAATAACCACTGGTACATTTTCGAATACATGTAGAAAATCTAGATGTAAAACTACATCCTTAACAGGATGAAACTGAGCATCTTTTAGAATTGCTTGCATTTTTTTGCCCCCTAATTCGAGGTTAACCAGAAATACTTCTGGAGTATAAATGAGATTACGCACATCACTTTGCTTTACAACAAAGTTTATGTTGTCCTCATCATGTCCACCGTATATTACGCAAGGTATTAACCCCTGACGACGAAATGATTTCGCTGCCTTTTTCCCAAAACCATCTCTGATTTCGCCTTTTAATTCAAATGTTTTCATTTTTAAAATTGTTTGTGTTACTCAAAATAAAGTGCTTTCCTTATTTCCCATCACACGGGAGCTTTCAAAAAAGCGGCGCAAAGATAGTGATTTACTATTTATTATGCAATTTTCTACCTTACTCTTTTTTTCAAATCTTCTACTTGAATTGACATTAGCCTACCAATAGGTTTGTCATTACGGTAACTAATTATCCTCATAACAACTGCATCACTTGGAATAAGTTGTGGTTCGGTATATTGTGGATAAAAGTTATCGGGAGTTGAAGCATCAAAACTTGTATATATTTCCAATCCATTAATTTCGGGAGTAAGAGTTACATAATAATCGTCTCCTTCTTTAGTAACAGTTACTTCAGGGTCGTATATGGCTGGCGAGTATTTTGTTTTTGCATGATCGAAACGAACAAAATGCTGCTCTGTTTTTGAGATGAATCTATCCCAATCCTTATTAGATTTAGGAGACCATAAAGATTCTGATACTGCAAATGCACGAGGCCACGTCATATATTCAGCTTGTCGAATATTGTAAATCTGTTCTGTCCATAAGTTTGCCTGACCTCCTAATATATAATCTCCGTTAGCTCCCTCTGGAATCGGATCAAATCTATAGGTCTGATTGAGTCTCAAAGAGGCATAAACTCTAGGCTCTGTTGCAATATCTCCCTGCATATAATCTATATAGACGTAATTATTAGGACTCATCACAACATAATGGCCTGAATTAGAAGCTTCTATTCCATGATCTATTCCGCGCCAGCTCATCAAACCAGTTGTAGGAGTTATTCCACCCTCTAGGATTTCATCCCAACCCATCATCTTTTTGTTTTTTGACAGAATAATTTGCTCAACCCTTTTACCAAAATATGATTGAACTTCTGCCATATTATTTAATTTCTCGCGTTTCATGAGTTCTTTCACTTCCGATGATTTTTCCCAAAAAGTATACGGTGCTTCATCGCCACCAGTGTGAATATACTCAAAAGGGAAAAGATCTGAAACTTCGGTGATAACTTTTTCTATGAACTCGTAGACTTTTTCATCAGCAGGATTTAAAGTGTTTTCATAAATAGCCGCAGGGCGTCCACCTGTATTCCAATCTAGAAAAGGAGCACCCGTTCTTACAAAATGATCTCCACCTTCTGGGAAGCATGATAGCTCGGGATATGCTGCTAAAACTGCAGATGCATGCCCCGGAACATCAATCTCGGGCATAATTTGAATATTTCTTTCTAATGCATAATTAACAACATCTTTGATTTCATCTTGTGTATAGTAGCCCCCATAATTTTTTGGAGCATCCGGATCGGGTTGTTGGAAGTCTCCAAACCAGCCTATTTGCTCAGTACGCCATGCGCCAACTTCAGTTAATTTTGGCAAACTCTTTATTTCTATCCTCCATCCTTCGTCATCTGTAAGATGCCAATGAAATATATTGTATTTATATTTCACCATGTTGTCGATATACTTCTTTACTTCGTCTACTGTAAAGAAATGGCGTGACACATCAAGCATCAATCCTCTCCAACCAACTCTTGGGTAATCTACAATCTCTATCTGAGGTATCTGCCAAGAAACATTATCCTCTTTTTTATCACTCTCAATTTGAGGCGGAAATAACTGAAACAATGTTTGCAAACCATATATCAAACCTGCTGATTTATTGGCCTCTATTGTTACTTTATCTACGGTTACATGAAGGGTATACCCCTCTTCGCCTATTTGTTTGTTTTCTCTACTATTTAACAAAAGTGCAATGTCTGCATTTTTATCAGAGTTACTAAAATTAACCCTTTTGCCTGGAGCAGTAGTTAATTTCATTTCTATTAAACTCTTAAGGTAACCATTTTCCTCACCTTTTGGGATTGAAACATCTACCTCGTCTGGCAAAACATAGTGCCCCCCTTTTTTAACCATCGAAACCGGTTCAGGGATTATCGAAATCTTCCGCTCCACTTGTTGCGCAAAAATCGTCAAAGTGAAAACGATTAACGACATTAAAAGAATTATCTTTTTCATTTTATGGAAATTAAAATATTTAATTTTATATATAAGATTCCACAAACATACAAAATTTGCAAATAATGCTAATCTAAAATCTTCCTTTTCTATTAAATCAGTTCATGTTACAGAAAAAATAACTACTTTTGCAGTTCCCAAAAGATGTTCAGTTAAAGGAAAATAAGTTCATTCAGAAAATGATAAACAGAAATTTGATTCGTATTAGAGTAGTCCAGTTAGTATATTCATGGTATCAGGGTACGAATAAAGATTTAAGAAAAGCCGAAAAAGAATTACTGTTCGGTTTACAGAAATCATACGATCTTTACTATTACATGTTTCTATTGATGATAGAAGTCACAAAGATGTATGATAGCAGGGTAGAAACAAAGAGAAATAAATTCCTGCCCACAAATGAAGATATTAACCCTAACACACAGATGCTTAGGAACAAGTTTATACTTCAACTTGAAAACAACGATCAATTAAGTAGTTATATTAACGAACGACCAATGTCATGGTCTGAGAACGAGACATTCGTAAAAAATCTTCTAGAGACAATTTTATCATCAGATACCTACCTACACTATTCTCAAATCGATAATCCAACATACGATGAAGACAGAGAGTTTTGGAGAAAAATATTTAAACAGTATATCTACGGTAATGAAGAGTTAGATAGTCTTCTTGAAGATGAATGCATCTATTGGAATGATGATGTAGAGATAGTTCAATCATTTGTACTTAAAACAATTAAAAAGTTTTCAGCAGAATTAGGAGCTAAACAGCCCCTATTACCTATGTTTAAAGATGAAGAAGATAAAAATTTCGCACTTAAACTTTTGCATGAAACAATTTTGAGCGAAAAAAAATTCAGAGAACTAATAGAGAATCACACAGACAAATGGGATTTTGAAAGAATTGCGCTGATGGATCTAGTAATCATGCAAATTGCGCTTGCTGAGATTTTCAGCTTCGATTCAATTCCAATTAGTGTATCACTAAATGAGTATATTGAGATTTCAAAATCATACAGTACTCCTAAGAGTGGAACATTTATAAATGGAATTTTAAATGCAATTGTGCAGTATATAAAAAAAGAAAACATTATCTTTAAAAATTAATATATCAAACTATAAAAAATACTCTTATGAATATTTTATTACAATTACCAGCCGGTGGAGCTGGCGGAATGGGCAGCACACTTTTTATGCTTGTTGCAATTATTGCAGTATTCTATTTCTTTATGATACGCCCGCAACAAAAAAAACAAAAAGAATTGCAAAAAAGTCGCGAAGCAATGACAACTGGCGACAAAGTAGTTACCGCTGGAGGTATTCACGGCAGAATTAAAGAAGTTGGCGATACCTGGTTCTTAGTAGAGGTAGCTGATGGGGTTAAAATTAAATTCGAAAAAACGTCGGTATTCGCATCTTCCAAAGATGTAACAGTTCAATAAACACACACCCTGTTATGGATCTAAAAGCTGTATTCAGGGAATGGATGCCAAAAGTAAAGGATTATTTTTCCACATTCCCGTGGAAAAATACGTTCACCTTCCTATTTTTCATACTAATGGCTTTCATATTCTGGTTAATGCTTTTTTTTCAGAAAGAGAACGTAGAGGGAACATATAGATTTGCTATAAAATATACTAATATCCCTGAGGATGTTGTATTCAACAATCCTCTACCTCAGTATATAGACATAAGTATCACTGATGATGGATCAGAGATCTTTAAACTGGACATTACAAAAAAAGATACTTTAGTAATTGATGTTGCAGATATTACTGAGGGGGGCACGAGTATACTACAAGGAGAAGGATTTCGTCAGTTATTATCCTCTCAATTTGCATCTACTACAAGAATAAGAGGATATTATCCAATGACTATCTCTTTAGCCACTTCCAAACTAGAAAGTAAAGAATTGAAAGTGACATTTGACGGAGAAATCACCACTAGCCGTGCCAACCTGGTTGCTGACAATATTAGCTTTATTCCTCCTACTGTTACGGCATATGGCTCTAAAGAGTCTCTTAAAAGCCTAAATACAGCAATAACAGAGTATACAATATTCAAAAATATAAATGCAACGTCACAACTTCCAGTCACAATTTATCCTATTGAAGGAATAAAATTCTCTCCACCCGAGGTTGAGATCTACATACCTATAGTAGAGTACACAGAACGAACATTTGAAATTCCAATAAAGGCAAATCACCTTCCCAGAAATCTTGATGTGAAGTTTTTCCCTTCACGTGCCACAGTTTCTTTTTCTGTTACCCTCGATCAATATAGGGAAATTTCTCCTGAGGATTTCGATATAAACCTTGATTACAGAACTTTCCACGAAAACAAAGATGGAAGAGTAGAGTTGCAGCTTACAAAAAAACCTTCAACTATTTTAGATCCAAAGATTTCTCCTACCTCGGTCGAGTTTCTTTTTGAAGCCAGTTCAAGATGATCAGGATTGGAATTACCGGAGGAATTGGAAGTGGAAAATCAGTAGTATGTGATATTCTACGCCTTCATAATATAGCAATATTTGATGCAGACAAAGAAGCTAAAACACTAAACAACAGTTCAGTTATTATAAGAGAGCAGTTAATAAACCATTTTGGCAAAGACATTTATACTGATAACACACTCAATCGGAAATTATTCGCAGAACTAATTTTCAATAATGAGGATAACCTAAGAATTGCCAATTCAATAATTCACCCTGAAGTATCGAAATCTTTCATAAAGTGGTGTCAACAAAATTCAAGTTCGAGTATAATTGCAATAGAGTCGGCAATTATAATTGAAGCTGGGTTTAGAAAGCATATCGACAAACTTATAACAATATACACACCTGAGGAGTTACGTATAAACAGAGTTGCCAGTCGCGACAGAACAAGTGTGAAAAACATAAAAGCTCGAATAGACAGCCAAATATCTGAAGAAGAAAAAATTAAACTTTCAGACTATACAATTTTAAACGACAATTCACATTCTTTAATATTGCAAGTATCAGAAATTATTGAGAACCTCTGATTTTAAGCAATATCAAAACTACTTAGTCCATATTTAACCTATCCCCGCTATATATTTAACTTATAATTTTCTTTACAAAACACATAAAAAATATATATAGCAAACATAAGAATATCCCGAAGAAGGCAATATTTACAATAATCAGTACGATATACAGTTCAGTACAATATAACCCCTTTAAAATCTATTTTTGTTTTTTTTAATTTTAGATGTAACTTTGCAAGAAAATTACACAACACAAGCAATAAACGACAATAGTATGATAGAAGCATTTGGAATAAACGCTGGAAAGATTTGGACAATTCTAGACGAAAAGGGCAAGCAGGATATCAAAGAAGTAAAAAAAGCCTCAAAACTTACAGACAAAAACCTTTATGCTGCTCTTGGATGGCTTGGTAGAGAGGGAAAGATTAAAATGGAAGAAGTGGGTAAAGACATTTTTATTTCTTTAGTATAGAATATAGAAATTTCAACCGCTAATTACCGACCATTATCTCATTCTGTCAAACCCTTTGCCATATACACCAATAACATTGGTTTGAGAGACAAAAGCATCAGGATCAATACTTTTAACAAGACGGAATATTGAATTTGATTCGCTACGTTTTGCCATTAATAATAGAACCTTTTGCTCTTTTTTAGTGTACCACCCCGTACCATCAAGCACCGTGCATCCTCTAGCTAGTTGCATATTTACCTGTGTAGCTATCTCTTCATATTCTTTTGACACAATAAAAAACTGTACAGATTGGCGAATACCATTTAATATCCAATCTACGGAAGTAGACATTACTGCAATAATTATTATACCGAAAACAATTGTTTCGATACTTTTAAAAATTAGAAATGAAGATGAGACGATTATTAAATCTACAAATAACATCGTCCTACCAGGAGTTATATTCCTATACTTGTTTATAATGAGAATTATTATATCTGTGCCCCCGGTGCTGCTATTTACAGACATAACAAGTCCTACTCCAGAACCTGCAACGATAGCACCTATAAGACCTGCCATTAGAGGTTCTTCTGTCAATATTGGAGTAAATAACAGCGACTCAAAAAAACCGAAGAACACTGTTAAAGATACAACACTTATTACAGTTTTTATAAGGAACTCAGTTCCTAGTACTTTGTATGAAATAGTTAAAAGAAGGGCATTCATTATCAATACCATCAAAGAAACAGGCAGTCCAAATCCATAATTCAGCAGAACAGCAACACCTGTCAGACCTCCAAGTACAAACTTGTGTGGCATTATGAACATGGTTACACCCAATGCGTACATAAAAGTACCTAGAAAGATAGTAAGAAAGTCTTTCCAATAGAACTTCTTTAGACTAAATTGAGGGAGTTTTTCCATTAACTTATAATACAAAAATCATATAATATAAAAAATTAAACAACCACATTAACTATTTTCTTGGGTACAATAATTATTTTCTTAGGTGTTTTTCCTTCTATCCATTTTTGTGAGTTTTTATGCTTCAAGACCACCTCTTCTATCTCTTTGTTAGTAGCATCTGATGAAAACTCCAGAACAAAACGTGATTTCCCATTGAATGAAATTGAATAAGGGAAAGTATCCTCTACAAGATATTCTTCATTTAATTCTGGCCAACTGGCATCACATACAGTAGTACTATTACCTAAAGCATGCCACAACTCTTCTGAAATATGAGGAGCAAAAGGGGCTAAACATATAATAAATTGACTGAGAATTGACCTATTATTGCATTTCTGAGATGTGAGCTCATTAACGCAAATCATAAAAGCTGAAACCGAAGTATTAAAAGAGAAATTCTCAATATCGAATAATAGCTTTTTAATTAACTTATGAAGTATCTTTAACTCTATTTTAGTTGGTTCTTCATTAGAAAGAACTAATTTACCTTCTTTATAAAATAGATTCCATACCTTTCGAAGAAAACGGTGAACTCCATCTATACCATTTGTATCCCATGGTTTAGACTGCTCTAATGGACCTAAAAACATCTCATAGAGTCTTAATGTATCTGCACCGTATTTATCTACAATATCATCAGGATTTACTACATTATACATCGACTTAGACATCTTTTCTATAGCCCAGCCGCATATATATTTATCATTTTCAAGAATAAACTCTGCTGATTTATAATCTGGACTCCAGTCTCTAAACGCATCTATATCGAGTATATCGTTATGCACAATGTTCACATCAACATGAATTGGTGTTACATCATATTTATCCTTAAGATTAAGCGACACAAATTTATTTGTTCCTTTTACTCGATATACAAAGTTACTGCGACCCTGTATCATGCCCTGATTTACCAATTTCTTAAACGGCTCCTCTTCGCATGACAAACCTAGATCAAATAAAAACTTATTCCAAAATCTACTATAAACCAAGTGTCCGGTAGCATGCTCAGTGCCGCCAATGTATAGATCTACGTTACGCCAATAACTATTGGCTTTTTCCGACACAAGTACTTCGCTGTTATTAGGATCCATATACCGAAGGTAGTATGCAGACGACCCTGCAAATCCGGGCATTGTACAAAGCTCAAGAGGGTATCCCTCGCTGCTTTTCCAGTTCTTAGCCCTTCCTAATGGCGGCTCTCCAGTCTCAGTAGGCAGATATTTATCTACTTCAGGCAATTCTAATGGTAATTCACTCTCATCAAGAGTGTAAGGCATTCCGTCTTTATAGTATATAGGAAAAGGTTCTCCCCAATAACGTTGTCTAGAGAATATGGCATCACGTAACCTGTAATTCACTTTTCGATAGCCTAAACCTCTTTCTTCAACGGCACTGATAGCAGCAGGTATAGCCTCCCTAACAGTCATACCATTTAAGAAATCGGAGTTGATCATAACACCTTCTTTTGCATCAAAACTCTCTTCCGAGACATCACAACCTTCAATAAGTGGTATAATAGGCAATGAGAAATACTTGGCAAAATCGTAATCGCGGCTATCATGAGCAGGCACCGCCATAATAGCACCAGTGCCGTATCCGGCCAAAACATAGTCTGAAATCCATATTGGCAAAGACTCTCCTGTAAAGGGATGAATGGCATAAGAACCAGAGAATACTCCGGTTACAGTTCTATCAGCAATACGTTCGCGTTCAGTTTTCTTTTTTGTCTTTTCTATGTAGCTAAGAACTTCATTTTTTTGGCTTTCATTTGTTAGCTGATCTACCAGCTCACTTTCTGGAGCTAGGACCATAAAAGTTACACCAAAAATTGTATCTGCACGTGTTGTGAAAATATCAAATGAGATATCATTAGAGGCATTAAAGTGCATAACAGCACCCTCACTGCGTCCTATCCAATACCGCTGAGTTTCTTTTAGTGATTCAGTCCAATCGATTATATCTAACCCTTCCAATAGTCGCTCTGCATATGCAGAAACTCGAAGACACCACTGACGCATTTTCTTTTGCTCAACCGGATACCCTCCTCTTATTGAAAGACCTTCGCTAACTTCATCATTTGCAAGTACAGTACCTAATTGTGCACACCAGTTTACCATAGTGTCACCCAAATAAGCAATCCGATAATTCATAAGTATTTCTTGTTGCTCTTTCTCGCTTTTCGCATTCCATTCGTCTGATGAAAATTCGAGAATCTCACTGCATGCAACATCTAAGTTGGAGCTTCCTTTATTCGAGAATATTTGAACAAGCTCAGAAATAGGTCGTGCACTTTTTGCAGTATTGCAATAATATGAGTTAAACATCTTTATGAAAGCCCATTGTGTCCATTTATAATAATCGGGATCACAAGTGCGTACCTCACGACTCCAGTCGTAAGAGAATCCAATTTTATCAAGTTGTTCTCTGTATCTTTTTATATTATTTTCGGTTGTAACAGCCGGGTGCTGACCTGTTTGTATAGCATACTGCTCTGCAGGCAAACCATAAGCATCATATCCCATTGGGTGTAGAACATTAAACCCCTGCAAACGTTTGTAACGCGAAAATATATCTGATGCTATATAACCAAGGGGATGACCAACATGCAGTCCTGCTCCGGACGGATAAGGAAACATATCGAGTACATAATACTTAGGTTTAGTAATATCTTCGGTTACTTTATAGGTTTTGTTATCAACCCAATATTTCTGCCATTGCTTCTCTAACTCTTTGAAATTATAGTCCATTCCAATACAACTTTTACTACTTTAAAAACGGTGCAAAGATAGTGATTTCTTTGACAAACTGACTGAAAAAAGGCCACTCTAATCCTTGTACATATTTTCTATTACTTCGGCGTATCTTTCAAGAATTACTTTTCTTCGTAACTTAAGTGTATTGGTTAACTCTCCTTTTTCAACACTAAAAGGATCTGGCAGAAGTGTGAACTTTTTGATTTTTTCATAATTAGTAAACTGCGATTGTAATAACTCTATACGACCAAAAATTAAATCGTTTACTTGATTATTATTCATCAAATCGCTTAAACTGGTATATGAAATGCCTTGTTCATCAGCATACTCTTCGATCGATTTATAATTAGGAACAATAAGTGCACTTACGAACTTCCTGTTGTCTCCGATAATAGCAACTTGGTCTATAAATTTATCCTCCCCTACCCGGGTTTCAATCATTTGAGGTGCAATATATTTACCATTTGATGTTTTATACAGATCTTTGATTCGTTCGGTAAGGATTATTTCATAATTATCAGTAATTTTCCCTGCGTCACCAGTTCTAAAGAAGCCATCTTCGGTAAATGCATCTTTTGTAGCTTCAGGTTTTTTATAATATCCCACCATAACAGTCTCGCCTTTAACAAGGATTTCGTTATTATCCCCAATCTTCACTTCAACATCGGGCATTATTTTACCCACTGTACCTATTTTATATCCAGTAGAAGTAAAACAACTAACAGTTGCGGTTGTCTCAGTTAAGCCATAACCATAAATTATATGCACATCTATCGATTGTAAGAACTCGTTAATATTATCTGAAAGTGGTGCTCCGGCTACAGGAAAAAAGTTTCCACGATCAATACCTACTATACGTTTTATTAGATAATAGACTGTATGTTTGTAAAGGTTGAATTTAATTCGGTTACCCAAAGGAGCCTTCTTACCCTCATTAACATATTCTATATTATGGCGTCTTCCCGTTTTCACTGCATCTTTAAACAACCATTTAATAAGGCCATGTGAGGTATCTATAGTTTCTTTTACCCCATCATAGACCTTCTCCCAGAATCGGGGAACATTACTCATCAGAGAAGGGCGAATTTCTTTTATTTTTTCTCTTATTTCAGCCGGATTTTTATTAATAGCAACGGTTATACCTTTTGTTAAACAATAGTAAGTCCATGCTTTCTCAAAAATATGAGTAAGTGGTAGAAAACACATTGATATTTCTTTCTCTCTAAGTGCAGTTAGCCTAATATCATGTATCTCAAAAACTTTAAGATAGTTAGAATGATTGAGCATAACACCTTTTGGCTCTCCCGTGGTACCTGAAGTATAAATTATCGTTGCTAAATCTGTACTCTTCAACTGTCTCATTCTTGCCTGTACTAGAGATTGTGACTCTGAGTTTTCTCCAGTAGTAATAAAATCATCAAAATAAACAGATGTCTTGTCTTCAGGGTTTATAACAACATTCCTGTCAAAAACAATAAGTTTTTTAAGAACAGAGCTCTCTTGCTGAACCTTATATGCATTGTTATATTGAAATTGTTCGCCTACAAAAATTAATTTTATACTAGCATCCTCTACAATATATTTTACCTGACTTGGCGAAGAAGTGGCATACATCGGAACCATCACAGCTTTATTAGCATAAGCCGCAAAATCTGCTATCAGATATTTACTCATATTTTGTGAGTAAATGCCAATATTATTGTTGGGTTCAACGCCTAATTCTGCCATAGCCTGAGCGGCCATCATGACTTTATCTGAAAAGTTTCCCCATGATAAATCAATCCAAGTTTCTCCTGCATCTTGATGCTTTATTGCTGTTTTATTTCTATTTTGATGGGCTTGTTTATGAACTAACTCTCCTAAATGATAGTATACCATAGTTTTATTTTTTTTGCTATTTCAAAAGTACATTATTTTATTATCAACTTCGAACAAAAAATTATTTTTTTGGTTTTATAGCATACTGCATCTTATCATCTTAACTAGTTTTGATAAAATCATTGATGTTTTTTTTCTTAACATTCTTAAAGCTCGAGACTTAATTAACTACACTTAACGAGATTTTATTTTGGTAATTAAAACGACTGACTATCTTTGTATCGTTATGAAAAGACTTGGTTATACGTTTCTGATAATATCAATTATGCTTTTACCCTCTTTGGTAAAAGCTCAGGAATATTATGCCACAAATATTAATCCCGATAAACAAAACCCAATCTCTACTATATATTTAATGCCTAATGTATACCCTGCCATAGTGGAGCAAGGTGATACTATTGCATGTATGTGGCTGGGTGATTTTATAAAATACCCTCCGTTAACTTTCAGAAATAATAAAGAACAAATTGCATACACTAAGCTGATTCGAGATGTAAAAAAAACATTGCCTTATGCTAAAGAAATTGCAAATATTATAACTGAAACCTATGAATACATGGAGACTCTACCTAACGAAAAGGTAAGGCAGCAACATCTTAACAAAATGGA
This sequence comes from uncultured Proteiniphilum sp., assembly GCA_964605035.1. Lineage (GTDB taxonomy): Bacteria > Bacteroidota > Bacteroidia > Bacteroidales > Dysgonomonadaceae > Proteiniphilum. Next base: position 19,336 of record CAZSBA010000002.1, read on the forward strand.
GAAATACCTAACAGACAAGTATACTCCTAAGATGAAAAAGCTCACCAGATCACAGGGTCAATTATTAATGAAACTTGTAGATAGAGAGACCCATTCATCCTCTTATCATATTATTGATGCTTTTATGGGTAGCTTTAAAGCATGGTCTGCAAACCTTTTTGCAAAACTTTTCGGCAATGATCTTAAGATGAGATACAACCCCTACGGCGAAGATAGAGTAACCGAAAGAGTATGTGTATTAGTTGAACAGGGAGTAGTATAATTTTTTTTACTACCTTTGCACTATTACATTCATTTTATTAGATTTATGCGAATAAATTTCCTTTCCTCCTTTCAACCTACCCTATTTCAAAGTTTAAGAACCTACAATAAAGAAAAATTCATGGCAGATTTGATGTCAGGATTGATTGTGGGTATAGTAGCATTACCACTGGCAATTGCATTTGGAATTGCATCAGGTGTATCACCTGAAAAGGGCATATATACTGCAATTATAGCTGGCTTTATAATTTCTTTTCTCGGAGGCAGCACTGTTCAGATTGGAGGACCAACCGGAGCTTTTATAGTTATTGTTTACAGTATTGTAGAACAATATGGAGTGCAAGGGCTTGCAATTGCAACTGTTATGGCTGGACTCATACTTGTTTTTATGGGATTTATGAAGCTTGGATCAATAATTAAATTTGTACCTTACCCAATTATAGTTGGTTTTACTAGTGGAATTGCTCTAACAATATTTTCAACACAAATAAAAGATTTTTTTGGTCTTACTACACCAAAGTTGCCTTCTGGCTTTATTGAAAAATGGATGATTTATTTCCAAAATTTCGATTCAGTTAACTGGTGGGTTGCTATTATTGCCATAGTAAGTGTTGTAATTATAGTTATAACTCCAAAAATTTCAAGTAAAGTACCTGGTTCACTAGTTGCCATAATTGTTATTACAATAGCTGTATATATCCTTAATAAATATACTGGCATCACTGGCATAGAAACTATTGGAGATAGATTTATTATTCAGAATCAATTGCCTGAGATAAATCAAATACCCCTAAATCTGGAAAGCATACGGATTCTATTTCCTTCAGCATTTACTATTGCTATATTGAGTGCAATTGAGTCGCTACTTTCGGCTACTGTGGCAGATGGCGTAACAGGCAAAAAACACAACTCAAACATGGAGCTTATAGCACAGGGTGCTGCAAATATAGTTACTCCATTTTTTGGAGGAATTCCTGCTACAGGGGCAATTGCAAGAACAATGACAAACATTAACAATGGTGGTAGAACACCTGTTGCAGGTATCATTCATGCTATTGTATTACTCTTAATTGTTTTATTTTTAGGTAATCTCACTAAACACATTCCAATGGCATGTTTAGCAGGAATATTAGTAGTAGTAGCTTATAACATGAGTGAGTGGAGAACTTTTAGATCACTTATTAAACAATCAGCATCTACTAGAACAATTTTATTAACCACATTTTTGTTAACAGTAATTTTCGATCTCACAATAGCTATTGCGGTGGGACTTATTTTAGCGATTTTTGCATTCTTAAAGCGTATAAATGAAAGTACAGAAGTTTCTCATTCCACAGGTCAGTTAGATTTGAGTGATGAGAGTGAGATACAAAGTACAGTGAAAGAGGATGAGTATGTAAAACTACCCGATTCAGTTGAAGTGTATGAAATAAGTGGTCCATTCTTCTTTGGTGTTGCAAATAAGTTCGATGAAAAAATGCGACTTTCTAGAAAACACCATAAAATTAGAATAATTAGAATGAGGAAAGTACCATTTATTGACTCAACGGGACTTAATAATCTGGAGATACTTTGTCGTAATTCAAAAAAAGAAAAAATACAGGTAATACTTTCAGGTGTAAATGACACAGTCAAGGAGAAAATAAAACGATCCGAAATTCCGAATTTAATTGGAGAAAAGAATATTTGTTCTAACATTCACCTAGCAGTTGAACGAGCCAAAGAGCTTGAAAGAATTCCTCAAAATAAAAACTAAATATGTAGAGCCGGCAACTGGTTAATCTTTGTTAACCTACAAATATAAATAAAATCATATGCAACGTTTTTTGTGTTTTTGCATCTATCATATAAATTCCAAAGAAAAAAGCAAAGACATTTTAAAGAAGTATGCATAAAAAACTCTTTATTATATCCATTGTACTCTCAACAATATTGCTGGTAAATATTAGTTGCGATGATAACTCAAGATCTCTTGGCAATTTTGGTATTGACATCGCAACAGTAATACCCGAAAGTGAGAATAGCTACTCTCTTCTACTTGATAATGGAAAAAAATTATGGCCTGCAGCTACTGCTGTAGATTATACGAATATAAATAAAGAGCGTGTACTTTTAAATTACACTATATTATCTTCTGAAAGAGATGGTTTTGATCACTATGTTAAGGTCAACGATCTCTGGAGAATACTTACAAAAAACATTATAGAGTTAGACTATCAAAATGAAGACAGTATTGGCAACGATCCTATAAAAGCTAATGCTGTCTGGGTAGGTGGAGACTATCTTAATGTTTCATTCCATTTCAATTATGGAGGCGAAAGACCTCACTTGATAAACCTTGTTGGAAATAAAACTTCAACTGAAGTAAAAAATGGAATTATTGAACTTGAGTTAAGACACAACTCTTTTAATAGCCAAGCTGAACGATTATATGAAGGCTTTATTTGTTTTGATCTAAAACCTCTACGCCAAAACCATGCAGATTCAGTGAAACTATCTGTAAAGGTTAAACAATGGAGCGAACAGACAGATAATAATACAAAAGAAACTATTTATGATGTTGTATACAGGTATAACAGATCTAATAATGTTGAAGCAACAACAGAGATGCCTATACCGGTAATAACATCAAATGAATACTATTAAATCAGAAAAAAACCACAACGTAAATTAGTTCTATTTCTTATATGACTTTTTTGATTTTCCAAAAACCGGATGACCTCTGTGAAGAGTTCATCCGGAATTTTTTATATTTGGTCGTATGGTAGTTGAGTGAGTGCATCTGAAATTTTATCAACAGCCTCTCTCATAGGTTTTTCTACAATTCCTCGCATGAATGGACTGATATCCGACTGAACCATCATTATCAATTCGGTCTCTTCTTCTGACTTCAACTGTAGTTGTATCTCTAAGAAAACATCGAAAGGTAATTTCTCTGACTTGAATCTAATTAAGCTTTCAGGTTGTCTCTCTATTACAAGAAAAGTCACCTTCCCAATAGCATCTATCCGAAACGAAACACTATCTTTATCAAAAACAAACTCCTTAATTTGATCTTCAGGTATAAATTCTTTTACAAAATCAAGATTACGAAGATCAGACAATACCCTAAATATATCACGATCGGAATGATAAATAGTCTTTAAATCACTATTAAACTCTATCATATCTTTACCTTTTTGCCTGTTTGACCCCAAGTTTCAGGGTTTTTACGCCAGTCTTTTAAAGTGTTTAATTCAGATTCATCAATATAATCAGTAGCTAGTGCTTCGTCTAATATCGCATCGTAATTAGATAACGCAGTAAGCTCCACTCTTGCTTCTTTCATGCTCTCAATAGCATGAGTAAAACCATAAGTGAATATAGCCAACATTCCTAATACATCTGAACCATTACTTCTAATTGCTTCCACTGCTTTGAGGCTACTTCCCCCTGTAGACACTAAGTCTTCAATAACGATAACCTTCTGTTTTGGCTTCAAATCGCCTTCTATCAAATTCTCCAAACCATGATCTTTTGGTGTAGATCTTATGTAAACAAAGGGTAGATCTAAAAGATCGGCAACCAATGCACCTGGAGCTATTGCACCAGTAGCGACTCCTGCTATTGCGTCAGTTTGGGGGTATTTTTCTAGAATAATTCTTGCAAATTCTACTTTAATAAAATTACGTACCGAAGGATAAGACATCAGTTTTCGATTATCGCAATAAATTGGCGACTTCCACCCTGAAGCCCAAGTAAAAGGATTAGAGGGTTGTAGTTTAATAGCCTTTACTTTTAAAAGTTTTTCAGCTGTTAGTTTTTGTACTGTTTTCATTATATAATTGAATTGATCAATGGAATGAATGCAAAAATAGTCTTTTTTTAAAGAACCTCACCAATAGTAGCAATACTTATTTTAAGGTTTTTACATATTTGCAGTGCAATACCACAAGCTTCAATAGTTGAGCCAGTAGTTATAACATCATCCACAAGTAGAATATGCTTACCTTCAAAATACTGGGCATCTTTTACTTCAAATATACCTCTCACATTTTTCCAACGTTCTGTTTTAGTGCGTTTTGTTTGAGTAGGGTTGTGTACCACCCTAATAAGGTTGTTAGTTACAACTGGTATTTCTGTTGCCTCTGAAATTCCACGTGCTATGATTTCTGCTTGATTATACCCTCTTGAACGTATTTTTTTGGGATGCAAAGGTACTGGAACAATAATATCTATATTATTAATAAAATCGCTTGATAATAGATCATTGCCGAACATTTTACCTAGTATTAAACCTATATCTTCACCATTATAATACTTAAGCTTATGAATTAGGGGACGTAATACACCTCCTTCAGTAAAATAAGAAAATGTAGCTATTCTTTCATAAGGAATTCTGCCTGCCATTAGTAACTCGGCAGAATTACTTTCTTTTCTAAAATTGTATGTCTTGGGTAACTTGTATATACATTTTAAGCATGCTCCTGATTCTTTTTCCAGCAATTCTGTTCCACATATAGCACATACATCAGGGAGAAAAAGATTTATAAGATTTTTTATCAAGGTTAACTTACCCATACACCTGCTATTCATTCAAATTATATCATTATCTTCTAGATTCAATCTGTTGACACATGAAATTATATCATCCATTTTAAATCCTTTTCCCAATGCATATTTTATGAGCTTTCCCTTCTTTTCATATTTCGACTCACCTTTAACCTGTTTCCATTTTCTTTCTAATATTGATTGGAGAGCGCTATTAAGTTCTTCATGTGAATATTCTGAAAAGACCTCATCTATAACACTCTGTGACAACTGCTTATATCTTAGATGCATTTCTATTTTTTTAACCCCCCAACCATTGAAACGAAGCTTGTCATTCACAAAACTTCTAACAAACCTCTCTTCATTAATATAATTTTCGTTTTTCAGTTTAATAATTATCTGTTCTATTACTTCATCTGCAAATCCCAGCCTATGCAGTCTTTGAGAAATATCAAATGGTGAATACTCCTTTCTTGAACAGATGCGTGCCATTTGTAAAAACGCCTTATCTTCTGAAATTATATTTTGTTTTAAACTCATCTTATAGAATCAACAAAATGATTTTTAATAATTTCGATTGATGTATACTGCTTTTAGCATTCTGAATTTACCTGATATATCTTTTCTTAATTCTAAATCTTCGTAACCTTTTACTTTGAGCATGTCAACTAACTCATCGGCAAAGATTGGATTTATTTCGAAGAACAGTCTTCCCTCATTCTTAAGAAGACCAAGTGAAGCATCTGCAATTTTAGAGTAAAAAAGCAAGGGATCATCATCGGGCACAAACAAGGCTAAATGTGGCTCATAATCAAGTACATTAACCTCCATATTTTCCTTCTCGTTGTTAGTTACATATGGCGGATTACTTACAATGATATCGTATTTAACATCAGAATTAAAACATTGTTCTAAATCGACATTAGATAATACATCTACCCTAGAAGTTATAACATTTACTCCATTTAAGGTTGCATTATTAGATGCTACACTTAGAGCAGATTCTGAAACATCCCATGCATGTACGTTTACATTATTACACTTTTTTGCTAAAGTAACAGCTATACAGCCGCTTCCAGTACCAACATCAAGTATATAGCTATTCGCATTAATCTTTTCAGACAACACCCATTCCACTAATTCCTCTGTTTCGGGACGTGGAATTAAGACATCAGAAGTTAGCTGAAATGTCAGTCCATAAAATTCGCATTTACCTATAATATATTGAATTGGTTCACTATTTTTAAGTCGCTCAACAATATCTTCTGCCTTACGCAATTCGGAGTCGGATAAATTATTAATTTTGCAAGATACCTCTTCAAGTATGATACGAGACAGAAATGATATCTCGGATCGTTTATATAAACCGCTTAATTGCTGTTGAATAACTTGTGTAAATTGTTGTATGTGATTATGCATTCAATTTGAATTTAACGAAAACTTATCAGCAACTTAAGATGCTTGACATAACAAAGATAAACAAAATGGACCAAAATTTGATATTTATGCGGCGCTGCTTTCAGCTAGCACGTAAAAGCGATGGCTTTACAAAACCAAACCCTTTAGTGGGATCAGTAATTGTATATAAAAATAGAATTATTGGCGAGGGATACCACAGACATTTTGGAGAAAGTCATGCAGAGGTTAATGCAATAAATTCGGTTAAAGACAAGACTCTTTTACCTCAATCTACTCTATATGTCTCACTTGAACCGTGTGCTCATCATGGCAAAACACCTCCTTGTGCACAATTGATTATATCTAAAAGAATTCCTCGTGTTGTGCTTGCTGTTAGAGACCCTAACCCTAAAGTATCTGGTAAAGGGATTGAAATGTTGAGAGAAGCAAACATAGAAGTAACTGAAGGTGTATTAGAAAAAGAGGCTCTCGAGATTAATAAATTATTCTTTGTAAATCAACTTAACTCTCGCCCATATATAATCTTGAAATGGGCTCAAAGTAGAGATGGATATATAGACATCAATAGAAATCCATTAGATAGCAAACAACCCACAATAATTTCAAATAAACTTACTCACACTATTGTTCATAAATTCAGAACTCGAGTTCAGGGTATATTAGTTGGCACAAACACTGCTCTACTCGACAACCCTCAACTCACTTCCAGAAAATGGTATGGAGATAACCCAACTAGAATTGTATTAGACAGACAAAATAAACTGCCACGCAGCCTTGCTCTGTTTGATGGAACAGCTCCAACTATTATTTTCTCTGATAACATCTCAAGAAAACCTGAAACAATCAACTCAGTAAAATTTATAGAGATCGATTATACTGTTGATCCTATAAATCAAATATTAAGCCATTTGTATAACGAAAAAATACATTCCCTTTTAATAGAGGGCGGAAGTAAACTTTTATCTTCGTTTATTCTAAACAACATGTGGGATGAGGCTTATATAGAAGTTTCGGATTTGGAACTAAGATCGGGTGTAGAATCACCAATAATACAAGGTGAAATAATAGAGGTGAATAAATATCTAAACTCATCTCAGTTTCATTTAAAGAGCAAAATAACTCGAAATATTCTTTAAATATTCATTTTAATATGGTTAAAGCGAAAAATCTTCATACTTTTGCAATACTTAAACGTTGAGTACAATTTTATTGAAACAAATGGAATCTAAATATTTCCTCTGGACATTTGCAATTATCATGAATATGCTACTATTATCTTCATGCCTAGGCTCTTCTGAAGGCGTAGAGGTAGAATATTCTGCTGATGCACAAATTTACACTTTTACAATCTCTTCTAGGGCAGACACAAGCAATATACTGAGTACCACAGCATTCACTATTGATCAGGTAAATGGAAAAATATTTAACAAGGAACCTCTACCTTTTCAATTTCATGTAGACAGTGCTGCAATTAACCTAAGAGGTTCCAGTACTTACTCTACTCTATATAATGTAACATTTAGTGTTAGTGGTAGCGAGGATGTGGCATGGCATCAATCAGATTCTGTAGATATCAATAATTTGTACAGAATAACTACAACTGCTCCTGATGGAGTAACAACTAAGAAATATGATTTCCACCTTAATGTGCATGATAAGGATCCTTATATAATGTCTTGGGAAGATATTTCCAGTGATTATATTTCAAACACAATCTCTGAACAAAAAACTGTTTTATACAACAATCGCTTTATAACTTATTTCATTTCTAATGAAACTATTAACGCTGTATCTTCATCAGCAAGCGACGGTGCAAACTGGTCTGTTGCCCCTTTAAACGGACTTCCTACAACTGTATTACTGCCTTCATTAAAAGTAGATGAAGATAATCTTTACATTATTGATGAAACCAACAAAGTTTTTAAATCAAATGATGGTTTTACCTGGGTGCAGACAGTATCAGATTATCCAGTGATTGCAAATTACGGTATACTACCATCTGGGAACAACGGGCGAAATTTGGTAATTGTTGATGACAACAACACTCACAAGTTTGCTCAAACTGATGACTTCACCAATTTCGAAATTATGGAAGTTGCTTCAAAAACCAGTGTTTCAGAATTTCCTGTAAGAGACTTCACTTCTATAAGTATAAACAGCTCATCGTCACATACAATTAAATATATAATTATTGCAGGTGGTTATAAGGTAGATAATACTGCAAATAACGATGTTTGGATTATTCAGGAAAAAGACGGGAAGATATCAGATTTAAAATCTAAGAAAACTGGTTCTACCTCACTTGCCGAAAGCACACTGTTTTTCTATGATAATAGTACTTACCTATTAACAAATTTCGCGGGTGCTAACAGCCTGTTATACTCTGACAATTTTGGGCTTGAATGGAAACCGGCAAGTGAAAACCAATCGCTTCCCGCAGAAATGGAATTTAGAAAAAAAGCATCGGTGATTACCGATAATGAAAAATATATATGGATATTCGGTGGAATATCTGAAACCCAGACCCAAATAGATGATGTATGGAGAGGGAGACTTAATAAATTTGCACAGGATTAAAAAATTAATCACTCTACTATTAACTATTTCATTGACGTTTATCTTCTCTGCCAAAGTATACTCACAGGAGTATAAATATGAGATTGGAGGAGCTGCGGGTACTTCGTCTTACATGGGTGATGTTAATAGAACAAATGTGTTCTTAAAACCAGGATTAAGTGGAGGAGCTTTTTTCAGATACAATATGACCTTTAATTGGGCTATTAAATTAAATCTAATTGCAGGGAGTGTGTCTGGAAGTAGTGCCAATACGAACAATAAATTTCCTTTTGAAAAAGAGGCAAATTTCACTCGCAATTTTGCAGATTTAGGAGCTCATATAGAGTTTAATTTTTTACCTTACAGCGACAGTTACTCCTATATTGGAACAAGACCATATACGCCATATGTTTTTACAGGTACAGGTGTTACTTATGCTGAAGGTAATAATAGTTTTATTGGATTGAATATACCATTTGGTGTAGGATTTAAATATAAATTAAAAAACAGATTGAATATTGGACTCGAATTCTCTCTACGCAAACTCTTTGATGATGATTTTGATGTTACAGACAATGAGACTAATTGGAGTTTAGATAGACCATACGGAATAAATAGCAGTTTACTAAAAAACAAAGATTGGTATTCACTAACTATTATTTTTATGACATGGGAGTTTAATTCTAGGGAAGATCCTTGTCATGGAATGTAACGAATTAGCTGTTTAAAAAATATGTCGATATTTAACAAAATAGATCATACTCACGTTCCTGCACATGTAGCCATTATAATGGATGGCAATGGCCGTTGGGCTACGAACAAAGGGCTTGAAAGAGGTGAAGGACATAGAGAGGGTATTAGAGCGATAAGTAGGGTGGTTAAAGCAGCCTCGAAAATATCTATCAAGTATCTAACTCTATATGCTTTCTCCACCGAAAATTGGAATAGACCAATAGAAGAGGTTAATGGACTCATGGATCTTATGGTATATGCTTTAAGTGAAGAGACTGAAGACCTAAAAAAAAACGGTGTAAAAATTGCTTGTATAGGAGATATTGATCGCCTACCAGAGTATGCCAGCAATGCTCTTAAAGAGTGTATTTATCAAACTAAGGAGGGAGACAAACTAACTTTAATAATTGCTTTAAGCTACTCTTCTAAATGGGAGTTAACCGATGCAACAAGAAAGATTGTTGATGACGTAACAAAAGGAATTTTAAAGATAGACGATATAAGTGAAGAAACCATAAGTATGTATCTTACAACCCGTAGTATTCCAGATCCAGATCTTTTAATTCGTACTGGTGGTGAAAAACGTATTAGTAATTTTCTTTTATGGCAATGTGCTTATGCTGAATTTTACTTTACAGATGTTTATTGGCCGGAGTTCGGAGAAAAGGATTTATGTGACGCCGTTATCGATTTCCAAGGAAGAGAAAGAAGATTTGGCAGAATAAGTGAACAAATAGAATACGACGAAAAAGTAAGCGAAAAGAAATAAAAAATAATGTTGAAGAGAATAATAAATTTACTTCTATTACTCACATTGCTTTCACAGAATTATTTATTGGCACAAACCAATGATTCAACAACTGTTTCAGAAAGTGATGACCTTAATGTGAATTACACAGCAACTCCTAAGAAGTATTATATAGCCGATATAACGGTTACCGGTGTAGAGGAAACGATGTATGCGGGTCAGGAATTTGTACTTATTAATTTTGCTGGGTTAGCTAAAGGTCAAGAGATACAAATACCCGGAGAAGATATCACAAATGCGCTTAAAAGATTTTGGCGCCAGGGACTCTTCTCTGATGTTAAAATATTACAGAATAAGATAGAAGGAGATAGTGTTTGGCTTGAAATAAAACTGACAGACCGACCACGTGTTACTGATATTCGGTATACTGGAATAAAGAAAAGTGAGCAGGATGACATAGAGGAGAAAATTGGATTTGTAAAAGGAATTCAAATAACTCCTCCACAAATTGATAGAGCCGAAATTTATATAAAAGAATACTTTGACGACAAAGGGTTTGGAGATGCTGAGGTAAGAGTGTTGCAACATCCTGACACCACTGGTAGAAATCAAGTAATACTTGAGATTTTAGTTGACAAAAAAGAAAAGCTTAAGGTAAACAATATAAATATAACAGGAAATGAAGCACTCTCTGACAGAACTTTAAAGAGAGCAATGAAAAAGACTAACGAAAAGGGCAAACTGCTGAATATCTTCCGTGCCAAGAAATTTGTAGAGGAACTATATCAGGAAGACATTTATAAACTACTGAGTAAATATCACGAAGAGGGATATAGAGATGCCGAAATATTAAAAGATACTGTATATAAATTTGATGAAAAAACTGTCAATATAGAAATTCAACTTGCAGAAGGACCTTTATATCATATTCGCTCTATTAACTGGGTAGGTAATACTCAATATCCTTCGGCTCAGCTTTCTCTATTACTTAATATGGAGCCTGGTGATGTTTACAACCAGAAGAAACTAGAAGAAAGATTGGTTGTTGATGAAGATGCTGTGGTAAATCTTTATCAAAATAATGGGTATCTATTTTCAAATATCGATCCAATTGAGATTAATATTGAAAACGATTCTATTGACTTGGAGCTTAGAGTAATTGAAGGACCCAAAGCGACTATTAAGCGAGTTATTATTCAAGGTAATGACAGACTATATGAAGATGTTATACGTCGAGAACTTAGAACTAAGCCAGGTGCTGTATTTAGCAAAGACGACCTATTACGTTCTGTTAGAGAAATTGCTCAGACTGGACATTTCGATCCAGAAGCACTTTCAGCAGATATCTCTGGAGGAATAAACCCAAACCCTGAAGATGGAACAGTAGATATCACATACCCATTAACCTCTAAAGGGAACGATCAAATTGAATTTTCTGCAGGATGGGGGGTTACAGGACTTGTAGGTAAATTAAGTTTGAAATTAAATAATTTCTCTCTTCGAAACATGCTTAATCCTGAGATGCATAGAGGTATAATACCTCAAGGAGATGGACAAACACTTGTATTAAGTGCCCAAACAAATGGCAGATATTATCAATCATATCAATTTCAATTTATTGAACCATGGTTCGGTGGAAAAAGGCCAAATCATTTTTCTTTAAATGTATACTATTCTAGATATACTGGACTAAATACAGATTACTACCAGCAGAACACTAATCCATATATGTATGGATATGGAGGTTATCCAGGTTATGGCGGGTATGGAGGATATGGAGGATATGGTGGATACGGCGGATATGGCGGATATGGTGGCGGATATGGTTACCAAGATCTTGCAGAATATGCAGCCGACCCCGATCAGGTCTTTAATATCTTTGGCGCATCATTGGGGTATGGCAAACGTTTAGAATGGCCTGATGACTATTTTCAAGTAATGGCTCAGCTTGGATTTCAAAGATATGGCTTAAAAAACTGGTCATATAACCGCTTCCCATTTCAAACAGGTACAAGTAATAGTGTTACTTTAGGATTAACACTTTCTAGAACCTCTATTGATAATCCAATTTACACCAGAACTGGTTCTGAATTTTCTGTGAGCGTTAATGCTACACCTCCTTTCTCACTTTGGGATGGCAGAAATTACTCAGCTATGAGTGATAGTGATTCCGATAAATATAAATGGAACGAGTATCACAAGTGGAAACTTAAAATGAGAACCTACACTCCTCTTACACCATTAACAGTAACTCGTACACCGGTAATTGCAACTAGAGCAGAGTTTGGTATACTTGGTCACTACAACAAGAACAAACTTACACCTTTTGAAACCTTTGATGTTGGAGGAGATGGTATGACTGGCTATACTAGTAGTTTTGCAACCGAAACTATTGCCTTGAGAGGATATGAAAACAACTCCATAGCAATGCAATCACGAGCATACACTAGGTTAGGCCTTGAGGTTCGTTATCCATTTATTCTAGAACCTAATTCAACTATTTATGGTGTTGCTTTCCTGGAGGCAGGTAATGCGTGGATGGATATTAGTGAAATTAACCCATTCGACCTCAAACGATCAGCTGGTGCCGGAGTACGTATATTCCTTCCAATGATAGGCCTAATGGGTATAGACTGGGCATATGGATTCGATACTGTATACGGAACAGGATACAGGGATAGAGGAGGCAGCCAGTTCCATTTCATTATTGGTCAGGAATTCTAATTTATTTAACAATCTTTATCTTGATGATAATAAACATTTCAATATAAAGCTCGTCTTATATAACAACTAAAAGAGACAAATTATGAAGAAAATTGTTTTATTAATCAGCTTATTCATATCTATTTCTGTAGGTAGTACTTGGGCGCAACAATATGCGTTTATAGATATGGAGTATATTCTTAACAGAATTCCTACATTTGAAAATGCCAACAATCAAATTGAAGAGTTATCAAAACAATGGCAAGTCACAATCGACCAAGAAGTTGAAGTGGTAAACGCCATGTATAAGAAGTATCAAAGTGATATGCCATTGTTAAACGGAGAAGAAAAAACTAAAAGAGAAAACGAGATTGTAGCAAAAGAAAATGAGATTCAAGAACTAAGGAATAAATACTTTGGATCTCAGGGAGAGTTATTTCTACAGCAAGAGAAATTAATTAAACCTATTCAGGATAATATCTATGAAGCAGTAAAAGAGTTGTCAATAGACAAGGGATATGCTATGGTTATTGATAGAGCTTCGGCTACTTCAATTATTTTTGCTTCTCCTTCTATTGATGTAAGCGACGAAGTACTTTCAATATTAGGCTATTAAAATTAAATCGTATATATTTGTACCCAATTTTTCAAAGAATTTAAAATTATAAAATAGTAATCATGTTAAAGAAATTATTAATCTTTTTTATTGCACTAGCTCCAATTGCGGCTGTTGCTCAAGATGTGAAAATTGCATACATCAACGCCCAGGAGGTTTTTGCTGCCATGCCAGAACTGAGTAATATTGAAACACAGTTATCTCAAAAACAAGAACAGATAAACAAGAATGGTCAGGCATTAATTGATGAATTCAACAAGAAAGCCGAAGAATTTGAAGCTTCTGCTTCGACTTCTCCAGAGTCTGTTATACAGGATCAGCAAAAACAACTACAGTCAATTCAGGAAAGATATCAACTCTTTCTTCAAAACAGTCAACAAGAAATGAGTACGCTCCAACAGCAACTGCTAGAGCCTCTGAATGAGAAAATAGCCGAGGCCATAAAAAGCGTTGGAGACGCAAACAGTTACACTTATGTGTTTGACGTATCTACAATGCAATCACCTATTGTTTACGTGAACCCATCAGCTACTAACATCACACAAGATGTAAAAGCTAAGTTAGGTTTACAATAATAATACAAACCACAAAAAAAAGGATTTCAATACAAAATTGAAATCCTTTTTTTATGCACAAATCACATTAATACCAAATATTACATCCCTTTAATTACTAAAATAGTTGTGTCTGAATGAAATAACATTCGACGTGCAATACCTGGATTAAACATCCTGGCAAAGATATTTCTCCTTGAACTTGATAGAGAAATCATGTCGATATCGTTGTCTTCAATAAATTGCTCTAGCGACTCTTCCAAATTCTCTGCTTGATCTATAAGTCGATATTCAGTTTCCAGATGAGGATACTCCTCAGATAAGTATTTTTGAATTCCTGACAGCTTTATTTCGTTCCATATATCACCTTTTTTTGCAATATGAGCAAGGAATAGTTTTATAGGATATGGTTTTAAAAACTTCATCATAACTTCAAATGCCTTAAACTCTCGTTCCTGAAAGTTAGTAAGAAAAACCAATCTTTTTATCTCAGAAATATTTCTAACTTTTGCTTCTTCAGGTACAGCAAATATTGGCGTTTTACACCCATCCATTACTTCTGCAGTTACACTTCCAATTAAGTCTAGCTCTTTTGCATTTTTCCCTTTTGTACCCATTACAATAGCAACGGGGTTCTTTTTCTTTGAGTAAGAAATAATTTCTTCTTCCGGCAAGCCTTCAGTAAGAATCGAAGTATAAGAAACATTTGGAAAATTGCCACTAGAGATATTTTCATCAATCTTTGAATGAAGCGCTTTCATTTCCTTTTCTGTATTCCTTCTTACGTCTTTATACAAATCTTTGTCTGTAGTAGGTAAGGTAAAGGCATCACTAAAAGGCATAGCTGCGGGATAAAAAGGTGTAAAGAAAGCGTGCATTAATTTTACATTACAATTCAAATCTTTGGCCAACTTAAAACCAAACTCGCATGTTAATAGAGTGTAATCAGAAAAATCAACCGGGATTAAAATCTCTTTATTTGAAATTTCTGTTTCTTCTATCTCTTCTTCAACAACCCTAGAAGTAAAATCAACCTGTTCAATTACTCTTAATGCTTTTTGCAGATCTCTCTCTCTAATTCTAACACGCACACTACCTGGAATTGATGGCTCAATAATATTTATACCATGAATTACAGATTGTATATCTTCAGACTCTAAAATAGTTTTTAGAATTTGAGCTTTCTCGTAAGTATGAATAGCAACTGTTACTAACCTGTCGTCATTCAATTTGCTGTCTTTTTTATCTCCTTGCATAATATTGATTTATTTGAATCTCAATTATTATTTTTTTATGATGTAAGATTAATTGAAAACAAAAAACCCAATATTTGATAATCTTAAAGCAAATATTGGGTTCTTTTTTTAATTTCTATTCAGCTTGTTCTTCTTGCTCAGCTTCTACTGGATCTGACTCTGGGTATTCCTTTATTCCCAATATTTTTAAGGCCCTATCAAAAATTGTGGTATCATCAAGAACAACAATTCCACCATCTGGTCCTGGTTCAATGTGTATACCTGCACTCCTACCTTCTTTGTAGTTGTATCCGCCAAAATAGTTTCTTACAGTTTCAGGCTTCATGTTAAGCTCTGTTGCTATTTGACGGATACTACCATCAGGTAGCTTGTCTTTCAGTTCTCTTAATTCATTAAATGAAATTGTTCTTGCCATGGCTTCTTATTTTTATGTTTAAAATTCATTTTGACCTCTTATTATGCCCTAAACTTACTAAAATATAAAGATATTCCAAACAATTATAAGATAATATTTCGTAATTATTACCTTTCTATTATTATAACAATAATCAATGAGGTAAAGTTGATAATATCGAACTAAAGCATGTGAGTAATACAATATATATCATTATGAAAATTGAAAGAATCATACCATTATCTGAACGGTAGATGGGTTGTTCATTTATATAATTAGTGCTTTTCAAAACATATCTCTTAACTACTAGAAGAGCAAAATATAAGATGAATGCTAAAAGAGTACCTATAATTATCCCTCCAATTATATCAGAAATAAAATGTACTCCTAAGTATATTCTTGTATAACTATTTAAAGTCGCCCAGAAAAGAGATATTAAAGTAAACCAACGATATTTAAATATTAAGGAAAGGAAAACTGCAAGTCCAAATGAATTAGTTGCATGACCCGATATAAATCCGAATCTACCTCCTCTATAACCATTTATTATATCTACGTTATCCATAAAATCGGGATGATGTGATGGTCGGAATCTTTCAAACAATGGTTTAAATAACGAAGATGAAACCTGATCACTAGCAACAAATACCAATATTAAGAAAATGGTAACAAGAATTCCTACTTTGGGTGGTGTTCTATAGAAAAGAATAAAGATTATGAACAGGAATAATGGTATCCATACAAATCTTCCTGAAAGTGTCCACATTATATTATCTAGTATAACCGAATCACTTCCATTGAGAGCAAAAAACAAATCTCTTTCTAATGGCAAAAGTTCCTCAATAGCTTTTTTCATATATTAATTACATTTAAAAAGTAACTCAACTTACACAATCTCAATATTATCCTTTCTAGTCCAGCCAACACTACCGTTATCAATTTCTATTTCAAACCAATTTCCGTCACTGTTCTTAATTTTCACCTTAGTCCCTTCGTGAAGTTCAAACAGCTCATTACTGTTATCATCTGGAGATGCATTAACTCCAGCTGAACCAACCATTACAATTGCAGTATCTCCGCGGATTTGCTCTCTCTTCTGACTAAATGAAAATATATTGAATACTATCATTAACAGAAATATAACGATAGCAGAATAGAAAGCAGTTTTTCTTATCCATATTACACTTACAAATAAATATGCTGCTAATAATAAAATAAAAAGCACAAAAGAGATAATAGCAATAATTGCCCAAGTATTTGAGCTGTATAGATTGCGAATTGCCTTAAACCAGTTAGATATAAAAATATCTCCTGCTGGTGTGATGCGGTCTACTTTGCGGTTGTTAGCAAAACGAAGATTATGACGAATATCACTATCTCCCGGATCTAATAATAATGCCCTCTCGTAATTAAGAATGGCTTGCCCCAACTGATTATCTCTGAAGTAAGCATTCCCTAAGTTGTAATAAAGTTGCGCCGAAACTCTGTTTAAACTAATTGACTCATTGATCAACTTTTCGTATAGCTCTATACTTCTTTTAAAATCCTGACTCCTATACGCTTCGGCAGCAGTAACTGCCAGGTTAGCCTCTTCAGAATCCTCCAAGGCAACTAAAGAACTGATCTCAGGATCCTCAATAATATCTACCTCTTGAGCTAATACAGTAGATGTTGTTAAAAACGCTGTCACTAAAAGTAATAAAGTGAGCATCGACAAATTATTGGTCTTCCTTTTTTTCAACCCATTCTCCATCTTTCCAATTGCATCAATAGCATTGTTATAAATATTATCCATTTCAGCATTACTTTCGACTTGTGAGTAACGTGCAAATTCACAAGTGTCAAGTATATTCATAAACTTATTAGCTAACTCGTCACTTATACCATTTTTTAAAAGTTCTGCCTCAATGTTATCTTTTGAAAGTTGGGCAACAGGTATGGCTAATTTATCGCTAAAATAGCCCCATATAGCCCTAAGTACCTCATCATAGAAACTCTCCTTGTTTTGTTCTCTAAGATATTTTTCAGCAAGCTTAAGACGTTTAATTGCAATTTTATTGGCTTTCTTATTACGCATCAAAACAACATTTGCATTCTCTTTCGCTTTTTTCCTATTAATTATAAAGTAAACAATAAGTAGTGTAAAGGGAATAATATACCATAGCCAGTAATTTAGTGAACCGACTAAAAAATTACTCATTGAAACAAAATTAGGCTCTCCCGTTTTAAGGAATCGAATATCTTGCTCCACCTTCACATCTTGTTGATTTACAAAATTACTTGCAGAAGCACTTCCTGGATCACCTTTTTCTATTTCTAATTTATATTCAGAAGTAGATAATGTTTTGTATGAATTTGTATTCAGGTCGAAATACCCAAACTCGATAGAGGGAATCGTATATGATCCTTCATACCTAGGTATAACCATATACTCAATCACCCTAATTCCCGTCAAGCCATTACTTGTTACGTTTAGTGAATTTGTAACAACTGGATCGTAGATCTCAAAATTATTAGGAAATTGCACCTCAGGATTGCGTAACAACTTCATATTACCAGTTCCTGATATCTCCAAACGCAAAGTTATGGCTTCATTGGCTTTATTTTCGGTTGTACTGATGCTAGGATTTAATGCAAATGTTCCCACTGCATTAGCATAGCTCACTGGCTTATCATCTGGAAGTGGCTTTACATTTACATTCAAGGGGTTAGTAACAAGTTTCTTTTTAACATCAGCCATAAGCTCCTGTGAACCAAAGAAAGTTGAAACACTTCTACCTGATGGAACAGAGAATACCATCTCTATTGACCCGGATGGAATAGTAATTTGACCTGATCTTTGAGGGAATAACAACGTTTTTCTAAGATCGGCGGTATAGTAATTCCTTCCGTTATATCTCTCAATTTGCAATTGTTGATTAGATGGCAACTCAACCTCTTCAACCATAAACCCTTCGAATTCTGGAAATTGAATTTCTCCCCCATAATTAACCTTATCTATAGTAGTATAAAGTCTGAAAGTAACTGTAAAACCCTCCTGCTCGTAAGGGCTATTTTTAGAGAGAATTACTCTGATAAATGCGTCACTATCAGAAACAGTTGCAGTGCTTGCTGAAGATGCGCTACCTCTATTTGCAGAACCACTTGCTCCTCCTTGATCAGAGTCTTTATCTGGAGGTAGCACCTCAATAGAAAGCGAATTAGATTGGTAATTACTGCCTTTTACATTTATAGAAGCAGGCTCAATAGTGAAATTGCCAGTCTTTTTGGGAACCAAAATATAAGTATACGTTACTGATCTCTCTGAAGTAGTTTTCCCGTTTATAGTACGTTGACTAAAACTTGTGGAAGTACTTGGTCCAAATAATATTTCAAAATCGGGAATATCGGGGAGTCTCAAATCCCTGCCTTCCTCATTTAGAATGTAACTCAATCTAAACTGAACACCTTCTACAACTGTTGCAGGTGCCGAAGCTTTAAAATCTACTTGTCCCTCTGCAATTAAAGTTGATAATGAAAAAAGACTAGTTAAAAAGAAAAGAAATCTATATATATGCTTTCTGTTATTCATTGTAATAAAAATCGCTTACCAGTTTTTATTATGTCTCCTATTATTTTCAGCTTGCTCCTCTCTTTCTTGAGCTCTTATCTGATTTACTTTTTCTTGAGTTTCTCTTTCATCCTGCTCTATAGCCTGCAGTAGTGCTCTAGCATTGTCGCGCGACATCTGCTCTGGAGCTTCGGGCTGCTCAGCACGCTTCTCTTGATCCTGTTGATTCTGGGGCGATTGCTGTTGCTGCTGATCTTGTTGCTCTTGTTCTTGTTGCTCTTGATCGTCCTCCCCATCATCTTGTTGTTGTTCCTCATCCTGAATCATTTTCTGAACAACTGCAAGATTATAACGTGTTTCATCATCTTGAGGATTTAACCTTAAAGCCATCTTATATGCTTCCATAGCATCATTTAGCTCTTTCTTCCTTAGCATAGAATTCCCAATATTATGCATCCCTGATGAAACATTCAATTGATCCTCCTGCTCAAGTGAGTTGAAATTATTATAATACTCAATTGCCTTATCCCAATCATTCTGGTTGTACAGCGTATTTCCTAAATTATAGTTTGCCTCGTGAGATGTAGGGTTCTCTTCAACGGCCTTTTCATAAAAAGCAGCAGCTTCAGAATATTTTTGGACTTTATACTCTTTATTCCCTTTTCGTATATTTTTTCTCACATCCTTCTGTGCTGTTGCTGATATAGGTATCATCCCCAACATCATAAAAATCAATGTGTATTTTAATAACATCTGCATAATTTCACATTTACAAGTTACTAATAAATACCTTATGTAAACTATTAGTTGATTTTAAAGTTGCAATCAATCTTCGTTAAAGATTTTAATATTACGAAATATTGGATTTTTCTTATCATAAATAAGAATCTCTATAAAAATAATCGCAAGCAAAATCCATGCAAAAACAGTAAATTTTTCATCATATTCCGAATATGAAAGTGACGATGTAGTTGTTGTTTCTAATTCATCGAGTTGCGAAACTAATGCTTGTATAGCACTATTACTATTATCGGCTCGAACATACATACCATGTCCACTCTGAGCAATCTCCATGCCCATCTGTTCGTTCAATCTCGAAACAACAACATTCCCCTCATTATCTGTCATAAACTTAGTACCGGGCTCTAAAGAAGGTATAGGAGCACCACCTGGCGAACCAATACCAATAATATTAATCTGTACTCCCTCCTTAGCCGCAGAGGCTGCAATATCAATTGCATTGCCCTCATGATCTTCACCGTCTGTAATAACAACTATCGACCGACTTGCACTCTGATCACTCGAGAAAGAAGTCATACCCAGGCTAATTGCATCACCTATTGCTGTTCCCTGAATTGGAACTAAGCTAGGGTCTATAGTATTTAAAAATATTTTAGCAGATTGCGTATCTGAAGTAAGAGGCATCTGCACGTAAGCTTCGCCAGCAAAAACAATTAATCCCACCTTATCATTCATTCTCACATCAATAAGCCTAGATAAAATCTGCTTTGCTCTGGCTAATCTATTTGGTGTAACATCTTCAGTAAGCATTGAGTTAGATACATCAATCGCAATGATTAGTTCTATACCCTCTTTTTCAACGGTCTGCACTTTAGTACCAAATTGCGGACGAGCTATCATAAAAACACCTACACATAGTGCTGCAAATATCAACCAAAATTTAAGATACGAACGCTTCAAGGATAATTCGGGCATCATTTTCTTCAATGTCGATAGCGTACCCATTCTCTGAACATCTTTCCTTTTCCTGATGTTCAGATAAATGTAAAGGCCAAGCAGCAAAGGCATTGCTGCGAAGAACCATAAATATTCCGGATTTCCGAATCTAAACATTTTATCTTATTTGGTTTTGTCTTTTCTTTATAAAAGTATAAATAATCAATTAAACGGCTTAATAACTATGGAATGTATCTCAACCATGTTCTGCGTAAAAGTAGTTCCATTAGTATTAAAGCAAGTGCTGCTAACGCATACGGTAAAAAAACCTCTTTGCGATGTGTTACATTTTGTACACTGATAAGATATTTTTCCATTTCGTCAATTTCATCATACACCTGACGCAATCCTTCTGTATCTTGTGCTCTAAAATATTGACCACCCGTCATTACTGCTATATCTGTCAGCGTCTTCTCGTCAATATCAACGGGCATATTTTGCATTCTTATCCCAAATGGTGTCTGAACAGGCGTTGGAGCCATACCTGTGGTTCCAACACCAACTGTATAAACACGTATGCCATATGAACGTGCCAAATCGGCTGCAGTGAGTGGAGCTATCTGCCCACTGTTATTTGTTCCATCGGTCAAAAGAATCACAACTCTTGAATCCGATTCACTATCTTTTAACCTATTAACAGAAGTAGCTAATCCCAATCCAATTGCAGTACCATCCTCAATTATACCATACTCTATATCATTTAGTAAGTTTAACAGCACTTTATGGTCAGTTGTAAGCGGGCACTGTGTAAAACTTTCTCCAGCAAAAATAACAAGACCAATATTGTCATTCTTTCTGTCTATAATAAACTCAGATGCCACTCTCTTGGCCGCTTGTAGTCGATCTGGCTGAAAGTCTTGTGAGAGCATTGAACCTGAAACATCAAGAGCCAATACAATATCAATACCCTGTGTTTCTGTCTCCTCCCAGCTATTAACTGATTGAGGACGAGCAATAACAATAATTATTAGAGCTATGGATGCTACTCTCAATAAAAAGGGCAAATGACGCATATACACCCTAAGCCCTGGTTTCAGCTCTTTAAATGCATTTGAAGAAGCTAGTTTAAAAGAAGCTTGAGTTTTCGATAATCTAATTACATACCACGCTATTAGCGGGATAAGCAATAGTAACAGATATAGATATTTAGGATAAAGAAATACCATTATGATTCACTTTTATCTTCTTGATTAAACTCCTTCTTTGTTGGTACAGGATCTGGCTCTTTTGTTTGGTTTACAAAGAAATATGCATTCACCATACTTAGATCATTCTCATCAGGATATGGTTTATATTTTGCAAACTTCACCATATCGGCTGTAGATAATATCTGTTTGAGGTTGTCATAAACAGAATCCACTTCAGATATTTGTCGAATTTTATTAAGTATCTCTCCCGACGTCATTTCCATTGCATTAATACCCTCTCGTTCATAAATATAACGACGTAAGATATCTGTAAGCCTGCTATAAAACTCTTTCTCTCTTCCTTGAAGCCATATCTTTTCGGATTTCAACTTATCTAGTTCATTAACTGCTCTTACATGAGCAGGTAGCACTACTGGAGGTTTGAAGACATAGCCTTTTTTCTTCTTTTTTATTATTAAGTATATAATTATACCTATTAGTGCCAATAAGAGTGATATACCAAGTATCAACCATAATATCCAAAGAAAGTCAGTCCAAACAAATGGTGCTTGTTTGATAGGCTTGATATCATTTATTTGTAGTTGCTTAAAATCAATTGAATCGGTCTCACCTCTATTAATTTTTTCTAAATAATTGAGAGTAGAATCTGAAAGTTCGGGTGAGGTTACCTTTAGTCCAAATGAATTGGAGAAAATAGTATCGGTTCCGTCAAATATTGGTAAAAAAGGCACATGATATAAAGTAGAGTCAAAAGATGTAACAACATATTGAAAATTAAGAGTCATCACATTATTTTCAATAAGTGTATCTGGTGGCAGCATTGCTATAACTTCAATTCCTGGAATTATCTCATTCTCATAAACAGGAAATGAAATAACCTTATCCTTAGGTGTTATAACCTTTAGATTGATAAGAGCCTGCTCTCCAATTAAAATTTCTGTAGGCTGTACTGTAGCATGAGCCGATGCACGTTGCCCCAATACAGGAGCAACTGTTAAGATAGAAAGAGCAATAAATATTGCCCCCTTTATAAATAATTTATGTAAATCACTTCTTTTCAAAACTTTCTCCTTTTCTGGAATAGTTGAAGTAACGATTTCACGTAATCTCCTTCAGTGGATATAGAAACGCTGTCGACACCACTTTGTCTGAAAGCAAAATTTTTATTGTCCTGAAGCTTACTCCACCACAAATCATATTGGTTCCTTACCTTCTTAGATGATGTATCTATCCATTTTTCTTCACCAGTCTCAGGATCTTTTATTTTCATAAGTCCAACCGGAACCAGTTTAGTACTGAGCTCATCATAAACCTGAATTGCTACTACATCATGTTTGTTATTTGCAATTTGCATAGCCTTGCTATAATCAGCCTGATCTATAAAATCAGACACCAAAAATGCTGTACACTTCTTCTTAATAGCATTTGTCATATATCTGACAACCATATTCAAATCAGTTCCATTGCTCTCTGGCTCAAATCCTAATATCTCGCGAATAATAAACAATATATGCTTTCGTCCTTTTTTAGGAGGAATAAACTTTTCAACCTTATCGCTAAAAAAGATTACTCCAATTTTATCATTATTTTGGATAGCAGAAAAAGCTAGAGTTGCCGCTATTTCAGCTACCATATCACGTTTCAATACAGATTTAGATCCAAACCCAAGGCTCTCCGACACGTCTATCAAGAGCATAACGGTTAGTTCACGCTCTTCTTCAAAAACTTTAATGAAGGGCTTATTATACCGAGCTGTAACGTTCCAGTCGATATCCCTCATATCATCCCCATATTGATATTCCCTAACCTCTGAAAAAGCCATACCTCTACCTTTAAACGCAGAGTGATACTCTCCGGCAAATATATTCCGTGAAAGTCCTCTCGTTTTAATCTCGATATGTCGTACTTTTTTTAATAGATCAGTAGACTCCATTAACCTCGGTCTTTTTATGGTACTTCAACTTTATTAAGTATTTCGCTGATAATTTCTTCTGAGGTGAGATTGTTTGCCTCAGCCTCATAAGTCAGTCCAATACGGTGACGAAGCACATCGTGACACACAGCTCTAATATCTTCCGGAATCACATACCCCCTACGTTTAATGAATGCAAATGCTCGGGCTGCAAGTGCTAGATTAATAGAGGCACGAGGTGATGCTCCAAACTCAATCATATCTTTTAGTCCATCCATACCATATTGATCTGGGAATCTAGTAGCAAAAACAATATCTACAATATATCTGCTAATCTTTTCATCAATATATACTTCACGAACAACCTTGCGGGCTTCTAAAATCTCCTGTGTTGTTATAACAGCACTGTCAACTGCAACGGGTTCAAATATATTTTGATTAATGATTTTTTTCTCCTCCTCTTTCGTTGGGTATGAGATTATCACTTTTAGCATAAAACGGTCTACCTGAGCCTCTGGCAAAGGATATGTACCCTCTTGCTCTATTGGGTTCTGAGTAGCCATAACAAGAAAAGGCTCTGGCAGTTTATATGTCTTTTCGCCAATTGTAACATTTCTCTCCTGCATTGCTTCTAACAAAGCACTCTGCACTTTTGCTGGTGCACGGTTTATTTCATCTGCGAGCAAGAAATTTGCGAATACCGGACCGTGTTTAACTACGAACTCCTCGTTACGTTGGCTATATATCATTGTGCCTACAACATCAGCAGGCAAAAGATCAGGTGTAAACTGTATGCGGCTATATTTTGAATCAACAAGCTGAGCCAGTGTTTTAATGGCTAGAGTTTTTGCTAAGCCCGGCACACCTTCAAGTAAAATATGTCCATCAGATAGCAATCCAATAAGCAATGATTCAACTAAATGTTTTTGTCCTACTATTACCTTGTTCATACCTGTTACCAGTGTTTGAACAAAGGCACTTTTCTGTTCGATTCTCTCGTTTAACTCTTTAATATCGGCAACTTGACTCATATGCAAACTGTTAAATTGTATGGTTGTTTCTGGGAATACAAATTTAAGAATGTTAAATTGGTTTCATAGTGTTTTGTGGTTAAAAATAATTAAGGTTCAACCCACTTCAATCCAAATACATTTTGAAACGCATCCCTCATTGTATTAGAGACTTCTTTAAAGTCCACTTTTCTATTTAGCTCCTTTTCCATTGAAGTAACACCACGATCTGTAAAACCGCACGGATTGATATAATCAAAATAAGAAAGGTTAGTATTAACATTAAGAGCAAGACCATGCATGGTTATGTAACGGCTTGCTTTAACGCCAATTGCGCATATTTTTCTTGCTTTTATATTATTACTGGCATCTATCCACACACCCATAGCCTTTCCATCTTTTTCTCCTTTAATCCCAAAATGCTTCAAGGTTTCAATAACTACATCCTCTAACATAGAAATATAGCTTTTAATACCAATATTAAACTCTTCTAAGTCAATAATTGGATAAACAACTAATTGCCCAGGCCCGTGGTAAGTTATATCCCCTCCTCTGTCTATCTCATGAATATCAATACCTCTGCTCTCACATATATTTCTTGCAATTAAAAGATTCTGCTTATTTCCACTTTTACCAAGTGTATAAACGTTGTCATGTTCACAAAAAAGGAGATACTGTTTTGCTAAAACAGTATCTCTTACCTCGTTGTTTTCTCTTGTGTAAGAAATTTGCGATAATTCAAATCTGCGTTTCTCAGATTTTGATGCTTTTGCTTTGATTAATCTTTGAAAGATTTCTTCCTGATAATCCCATGCTTTTTTATAACGAATCTTTCCTAAATCTTCAAAAACAACTAACTTACTCATACATTTTTATTCTTCCTTTTTTATTTTCCTCCAATCTATACAAATTAGATATGTCTCTCTGCTCTGTATGAGGAACGAACAAGTGGTCCGCTTTCTACAAACTGAA
Organism: uncultured Proteiniphilum sp.; assembly: GCA_964605035.1. Lineage (GTDB taxonomy): Bacteria > Bacteroidota > Bacteroidia > Bacteroidales > Dysgonomonadaceae > Proteiniphilum. Next base: position 45,434 of record CAZSBA010000002.1, read on the forward strand.
AGCCTTTCTCTAGACCAACCTCCTTATATCTCAAAAATTCCTCGGGTGTAACATACTTCTTAACGGTAAGATGCTTTTTAGTAGGTTGTAGATATTGACCAATAGTAAGCACTTTACATCCAACATTAATCAAATCGTCCATAGTCTCAAACAGCTCCTCTTCTGTTTCTCCAAGACCCAACATAACACCCGATTTTGGCTTTGCCTTTCCACTTTTTGCAATTGTCTCAATGGTCTTAAGGCTGATATCATATTTAGCGCGACTACGCACTTTTGGAGTTAATCTCCTCACTGTCTCCATATTGTGAGACACAATATTTGGGCCCGAGTCGATAACTATATTGATAAGATCCTCAATCCCATTAAAATCAGGAATTAAGGTTTCTAGTGTCACCTTAGGATTTACCTCCTTCACGCGTCTTACGGTTGTAGCCCAAAACTCTGCTCCACCATCCGGCAAATCATCTCTGTCAACGCTGGTAAGTACCACATGTCTCAAATTCATACTTTTAATACTCTCTGACAAGCGATCTGGCTCATCCCAATCGATAATACCTTGTGGACTACCTGTCTTTACATTACAAAATCTACAAGCACGTGTGCATATATCGCCTAAAATCATAAATGTTGCAGTACCTCTACCCCAGCACTCCGCCATATTAGGGCATTTGCCGCTTACACATATTGTATGTAGTTTTTTTCGAGCAATTACTTCTCTAACGTTTAGGTACTCCTTCCCTTGAGGGAGAGATATTTTGAGCCACTCTGGCTTTCTTTGCGTTAATTCTGGTTTTAATTCCATAATATAATAGTTGATGTGATTTTTTTGTATAAACATCGCAAAAATACAGATTAATTCCATTTATTACTAATTAAAGGTTACTCATTGCATTTTTTAAATACTTACTATTCCTTTTGTAACACCAAAAACTTTATCTTTGCCATTTAAAGTGAAGACAAACAGAACAAATTGAATTTTAAATTAATACATACAGACCCAAAGTCTAACGCTAGAGCGGGAGTAATTACTACCGATCATGGAGATGTGGAGACTCCCATATTTATGCCTGTTGGCACAGTTGGAAGCGTTAAGGCAGTACATATAAGCGAACTGAAAGAGGATATTGAAGCTCAAATAATTTTGGGTAATACCTATCACTTATACTTAAGGCCAGGGCTCGAAGTTTTAAAAGGAGCCGGTGGATTGCATAAGTTCAACAGTTGGAATAAACCAATGCTCACCGATAGTGGAGGTTTTCAGGTATTCTCACTCACTGAAAACAGAAAGTTAAGTGAAGAAGGAGCTGAGTTCCGTTCGCATATCGATGGCTCTAAACATTTCTTCTCTCCAGAAAAAGCAATTGATATACAACGCATAATAGGAGCTGATATTATAATGGCTTTTGATGAATGCACTCCGGGTGATGCAGATTATGCTTACGCCAAAAGATCACTCGACCTTACTGAAAGATGGCTAAACAGATGTATTACTAGATTTAATGAAACCGAATGCCCCTATGGACATTCGCAATCTCTTTTCCCAATTGTGCAAGGTTGCGTTTACCCCGACTTACGAAAACGTGCTGCAGAAAACATAGCTTCACTAGAAGCAGATGGAAATGCTATTGGTGGTCTTGCAGTAGGCGAGCCAACAGAGAAAATGTACGAAATGGTTGAGTTGGTAAATGAGATATTACCTAAAGACAAACCACGCTACCTAATGGGTGTGGGCAAACCAGAAAATATACTTGAAGCGATTGAAAGAGGTGTTGATATGTTTGACTGTATAATGCCTACAAGAAACGGTCGTAATGGGCAGATCTTTACCAAACAAGGTGTCATGAATATGCGAAATGAACGTTGGAAGAACGACTTCTCACCAATTGAGGAAGATGGAGCTTCGTTTGTAGACACATTATACAGCAAGGCATATTTGCGTCATCTTATTATCAGCAACGAAATACTTGGATTACAAATAGCCTCTATTCACAATCTTGCTTTCTACATATGGCTGATAAAGGAAGCAAGAAAACAAATAGTTGCAGGAAATTTTACTGATTGGAAACCAAAGATTCTTGAAAATGTAACAAGAAGGTTATGAATGAATATATTAAACGATTAGACTGGTATATCATAAAGAAGTTTCTGGGAACATATGTTTTCATGATTGTACTAATTATCTCAATTGCTGTGGTTTTCGACATCAATGAGAAGATCGATAAGTTCATAACCAACAATGCTTCACTAGAAGGGATTATATTTGACTATTATCTCAATTTTATTCCATACTATACCAATCTTTTTAGTCCTCTATTTGTATTTCTGGCTGTTATATATTTCACTTCAAAAATGGCAAACAACTCCGAGATTATTGCCATCTTATCAACCGGTATAAGCTTCAGGAGAATTCTCAAACCATACATGATATCTGCATTTATTATTGCTATATTTACTTTTGTGTTTGGAAGTTTTATTATTCCCGAGGCAAATGCTACACGTATTGAGTTTGAGCACACATTTGTGGACCCAAGAAAGAAAAAAACAGGTGACCGTGACATCCAATTTAAAGTAGGACAGGGTACAATTGTATATTTTGGTAATTTTGATTTGGCGAGCAATACTGGATATAACTTTTCATTAGACCATTTCGATAGTCTCAACTTAAATTCCAGATTAACGGCCCAGTCAATTAAATACGATTCTGCTTATAATTGGACAATAAGAAATTATCAAGTTCGAGAGTTTGATGGATTGATTGAAACAATTACAACCGGCAGCTCAATAGATACCATATTGCAGATAGTACCCAACGATTTTATAATTGCTTCATCAGATCAGCAGATGTTGACCTCTCCCGATCTTAGAAACTACATAAATAGTCAGAAAGAACGAGGAATGGGTAATATACAACCTTTTCAAATCGAATATCACTCACGCATAGCCATGGTATTCTCTGCATTTATACTTACAATTATTGGAGCATCAATATCTGCAAGAAAAGTAAAGGGTGGTATGGGATTGAATATTGGAATAGGACTTGCTTTGAGTATGGCTTATATATTGTTTATGACAGTTAGTTCAACTTTTGCTATAAAGGGTGGTATGAGCCCCTTCATTGCTGCCTGGATACCCAACATCTTTTTTAGTGGGATAGCGTTTTACTTATTTAAAAGAGCTCCAAATTAAAATGCAAAACATGAAACGTTATATTATATTGATTATTGCACTTTTAAGTGTAGCTATTATTAAGTCACAATCAGAATACCCAACTATAGTAATAGAAACAAACTATGGTGTAATGAAGGCAATGTTGTATGATGACACACCTGTGCATAGCAACCATTATTTGAAATTGATAAAAGAGGGTTATTTCGATGGAACTCTATTTCATCGGGTTATAGAAAACTTTATGATTCAGGGAGGTGCCCAGGATTCGCGTAATGCCCCTGCTGGATTTGAAATTGGTAGCGGTAGAAGAGATATGGATCTTATGCCCGAGATAAGAGAAAGCAGATATCATAAAAAAGGAGCACTTGCAGCTCCAAGGAGAGGTGATGCTGAAAATCCTCAGAAAAAATCTGATGCTTCTCAAATATATATAGTGCACGGTCAGATATATAGCGAGGGGCGACTCGACACAATGGAAATGGCAGTGAATGTACCAATCAGAAATGAACTTATTCGCACATACTACTCTCCAGGTAAACCCCAACTCGATAGCCTTAAAAACATTAACGATAGAACAGGTTTTAATAATCTACTCGACTCATTACTTGGTGTAGTTGATTCGCTATACGCAATTGCACCTGGCAAATTTTTATGGCCAGAGGGATTGAAAGAGGATTATAGTACAATAGGCGGAGTGCACCACCTTGATGGTGAGTATACTGTTTTTGGAGAGGTGTTTGAAGGACTTGATGTGATTGACAAAATTACAGCACTTCCTGTCGACAACAGAAACCGCCCCACTTCAGATGCGAAGATAATAAGGATTTATATCGAGAATTGAGAGCTACTCAATATTCTTTCTTACTTCTGTGAGGAAACTTTTCATTCCGTCAGAATCCTTATTGTCAATAATCTCTATTAATTCCTTAAGTTTTTTACGAATTTGCTCAACCTGTTCTGTTGTAAAAGGGTTAAACAGAATCTCAGTTAAAAGGTAGTCATCCTCCGACAAAAGCCCTTGTGCAATATTCATATGTTTTTTAAAAGTAGTTCCAGGTGCATCCTGATGTTTCATTACAGAAGCAAACACAAGTGTTGATGCAAAAGGTATTGACAGTGAGTATGCAATAGTCTCGTCGTGATCCCTGAAAGTATACTCAAACACATTCAATTTCAAACTCTTATAAAGATCTCTGAAAAACACCTTACCCATGTGTGAGGACTCAGATATAATTATAGCACTCTGTGTACTCAAGTCGCTAAGGCTTGCAAAGGTGGGACCAAACATTGGGTGAGTAGAAACAAATGGTAGCTTGCACTCACTGTAAAAGACCTCCAATCCTGTCTTTACCGATGCAATATCACTCAAAATGCATGTTTTGGGCAAATACTCCAATACGTTTTTAAATGCTTCTAAAGTATATTTGAGAGTAGCTGCATTAATCACCAACTCAGGGGCAAAATCCTTTACCTCTGCTGGGTTGGTCATTCTTTGTGTATTATAAATGAAACGTAGCTTTTTGGGGTCAGTATCCAAAACTGCCACTTCGTGATCAAAACTTAACACATCGGCAAAGAAGGAGCCCATTTTTCCGGCTCCCAAAATCAAGATTTTCATTACAAAATTCCTTTTATCGGTTTAAACTGTTGCTCCTTCGTTATGAAGCTACTGTTTTTTCTCCCTATCCATAATTACCATCTGTTGGCGAACAGATTCTGAGTGGATTGCTTCGAGTATCTGCTTTACAAAGTTGCCAGACATTTCCATTCTTTCACCCTGATATGCCCTATCTGTAAGTATTTCATCATACCTCTTAGTTTGCAATATAGGCATGTCATGCTCAAGCTTATAATGTCCTATCTCACGTGATACACGCATACGCTTAGCTAGTAATTGAAGAAGCTCATTATCCAAATCATCAATTTGATCTCGTAAAACAGAGAGATCTTCGGTTGTTTGAATTGTATCTCTAATTATTAATTTATCAAGTATATCCTTAAGTGCAGCAGGAGTAATCTGCTGATCTTTATCGCTCCATGCTTCATCAGGTGAACAGTGTGTTTCTACAATAACACCACTAAAGTTTAGATCCATCGCCTGCTGACTCAGCTTATGAATCATATTACGACTACCACCAATATGACTGGGGTCGCATATTATTGGCAAGTTCGGAAAACGACGCTTCAACTCAATTGGGATATGCCATTGAGGTAAATTTCTATATACAGTTTTATCGGTTGTACTAAACCCTCGGTGAATAACGCCAAGCTTTTTTATACCGGCATTATAAAGTCGCTCTAAAGCTCCTATCCAAAGCTCAAGGTCTGGATTAACTGGATTTTTAATTAAAATAGGAATATCAACTCCTCTCAAGGTATCTGCAATCTCCTGCACTGCAAATGGGTTGGCAGCTGTACGTGCTCCAATCCAAAGCATATCGATTCCATATTTCAGTGATTCATATACATGCTTTTCTGTTGCAACCTCTGTAGCCATATACATACCTGTCTCCTTCTCGGCCTCCATCATCCACTTCAATGCAGGGCTACCTATTCCTTCAAAACCACCCGGTTTTGTTCTTGGCTTCCATACTCCGGCTCTAAATATCTTTACGCCTGTTGCTGCTACCTCTCTTGCGGTATTCATAACCTGTTCCTCGGTCTCGGCGCTACATGGGCCAGCAATTACCAATGGCCTTTTAGCATCTATTCCTGGTAGTAAAATCGATTCGAATTCCATATTTTTAGTTTTTTGTTATATATTTCTTAATTCTCTTATGTGCTTCTTGCAGTTTATCTGCCGATGAACCCAACGAAATGCGTACGAAACCTTCTCCATTACTTCCAAATATAAATCCGGGAGTAATAAACACTTTTGCTTCGTATAATATATCATTTATAAACTCGTCACTTCCCTTTGCACCTTCTGGAAGTTTACCCCACACAAATAGTCCTGTTTGTGTTTTATCGTATCTGCAACTAAGCAAATCCATTATTTTCTCTGCCCATATTCTGCGTTCTCCATAAATATTATTCATATTAGCATGCCACTCGTTGGAATTATTAAGAGCTGCAACTGTTGCTAATTGCAGGGGTTTAAACTGACCACTATCTATATTACTCTTTGCTTTTAATACCCACTTTACGAATTGCGGATTAGAGACTAATACACCCATACGCCAGCCCGACATATTGTGCGATTTGCTTAATGAGTTTAGTTCTATACATATATCTTTAGCTCCCGGCACCGACATGATACTCATTGGCTTATCGTTTAAAATAAAACTGTAAGGGTTATCGTGACAGATAATAATATCATGTTTTTTTCCAAATGCTACTAGCCTCTCAAAAAGCTCATAGCTAGCATTACCTCCGGTAGGCATATTTGGGTAATTAACCCACATTAATTTAACGCCCGAAAGATCCATTTTCTCAAGTGCCTCAAAATCTGGATGCCAATTGCTACTCTCAACCAAATCGTATTCAATTATATTGGCTCTCAATAAATTAGAAACAGATTTATATGTTGGATAACCCGGATTTGGAACAAGTACACTATCACCAATATTCAAAAATGTCATTGATATATGCAAAATTCCCTCTTTTGATCCTATCAAAGGCAACACCTCAGAAGAGGTTAAATCTACATTATAAAATCTTTTATACCATTCACTATATGCTTTCCTCAACTCAGGGATACCTGTATAAGGTTGATATGCGTGCACATCAGAGCGTTTCACTGTTTCACAAAGAGTTTCAATTGTTTCATCTGAAGGCATTCGGTCGGGTGCACCCACAGCAAGGCTAATAACGTCTTTACCTTCTGCATTCATTTGGGCTACTTCTGCTAACTTAACAGAGAAGTAATATTCAGTTATAGTTTTTATATGTTCTGCTGGTTGTATATTCATATTGCTCATATAATTTTTCAAATTATTACTAATCCTCCTTTTTTCGTTTTTCTTCTCTATATTCACCCAATATTTTAAGTCCTCTTACTAAGGGAATTATAGCATCAACAGATTGTTTATAGCGACTGTATTTATCAAATGTAAGATCAATGTAGAACTGGTATTCCCACTCTCTTCCAATTATGGGAAGCGACTGAATCCTTGTAAGGTTCACATCATAAAATGACAACACAGATAACACCTGAGAAAGACTTCCTTCTTTATGTGGCAACACAAATACAAGCGACGATTTGTTTATATTGTTTTCTTTCTGTACCTCTTTAAGCATGTTGCCATGAGCAAGAATAAGAAATCGAGTGAAGTTTCTTTTATTTGTCTCTATTCCTTCAGCAATAACATCCAAGCCATACATCTTAGCGGCAAGAGAACTACAAATAGCAGCAAAACCTTTCATCTTATTTTCACTTATATCTCTTGCTGCCAAAGCTGTATCTTCATGCTCCACAACCTTTACACCAGGCAACGTATCAATAAAATCTTCGCACTGCATTAAAGCCATTGGATGCGACATTATCTCTTTCACCTCATCTATTGTAGTTCCTGGCAATGCAGCTAGTGAATGAGATATTCTTAATTTGTGCTCTCCTGCAATCTGCAAATTATTCAATTTCAGCAAATCGTGATTTGGTAATAGTCCTCCTGCTATTGTATTTTCTATAGCCATTACACCTACTAGCAAAGGGTCATTGGATGCCTCAACAAAGATATCGCGGAAAGTAGCACATGGTACTATCTCTAATTCTTCATCACTAAAATACTCACGTGCTGCCAGTTCGTGATATGCACCCGCTCCCCCCTGTATAGCTACTCTTTTCATACTTAGTTGCAATTTTTTTTCAAAAAAAAATCCCGTCGTTAGATCGACAGGACTTTATTTCAGTTTGATATGTTTTTATCTTAATCTTTGCATATAAAATCCTGCCTCTACCTACTAAAGTAAAAGTAAAAACCGAAATATGATGCAAAAGATGAATTGTACACTTATATATTTTTTATATTATGGATGCAAATGTACTACATTTTTTATATATACAAACAATTTGCACGAAAAAATATAAAAACACTAATTTATAAGCAAAGAATTAAGATATCTGCCAGTTTATAAATTACATCTAAATTTAATTGTTAAATTGTTATTATATCTGCAACAATGATGCTTGACCTCATCCTGAGTTTGCTCTTATCAAACTCTTAACTTGGCCTTACCTTCTCCTTTTAATCTCCCTATAAAGGCTGTTTAAAGAGGGGTAAAATAAGGAGGAGGTGAAAACCAAATAGAACCCAAATAGATTTGATAACCATGAGAGACATGTGATTTTGATTATCTGATAGATATCTTCATCTGTATATAACTTATGCTAATATCTCCATAAATTATGCAACTATTTTGAGTATATTTGTCATTAACATCTGACTGAAAATATAATCAAAAAGCATGCAACCATTTGTACATCTACACGTTCACTCTCAATATTCTCTGCTTGACGGACAGGCAAGTATTCAACGACTGATTGATAAAGCATCCGGTGATGGGATGAAGGCAATAGCGCTTACCGATCATGGTGCAATGTATGGGATAAAGGAGTTTCTTAATTATGCATCTAAAAAAAATGCTCCTGTAAATGCAGAGATAAAAAAGATTAAAGGTGAGATTGCTGAACTGGAGAAGAAAGACGGCAGCGAGTTGCATAACGAGAAAATAAATAAATTGCAGCTGAAGCTTACTGAGACGAAAAAGAGACTTTTTAAACCTATTGTAGGTTGTGAATGTTACTTGGCACGCCGCGATAGGTTTCAAATGAACGATAAGGTTGATGGTAGTGGCTGGCATTTGGTTGTTTTGGCAAAGAATTTAACTGGGTATAAGAATCTAATTAAGATTGTTTCTAAAAGCTGGACCGAGGGTTTTTATTATCGTCCGCGTATAGATAAGGATTTACTTGAGAAATATAGCGAAGGATTAATTGTTTCATCGGCATGTCTTGGAGGAGAGATTTCACGAAAAATAGATAGTGGACAGCTAAACGAAGCTGAAGAGGCAGTTCAGTGGTATAAAAGTGTCTTTGGTGATGACTACTACATCGAAATACAGAGACACAAGACTGATAGACCAGATGCCGACCAAACAACTTATCCTATTCAGGAGAGAGTTAACAAGGATCTTATTAAGATTGCAAATAAGTATGGTGTAAAGGTTATTGCAACTAATGATGTTCACTTTGTAAATGAAGAGGATGCTGATGCTCATGACAGACTTATTTGTTTAAGTACTGGTAAAGATTTTGACGACCCCGATAGGATGAGGTACTCAAAACAGGAATGGCTGAAAACAACAGCCGAGATGAATCACATTTTTGCAGATATACCAGAAGCTCTTTCAAACACTCTTGAGGTGGCAGAGAAGGTTGAGTTTTACACCATAGACAACCCTCCACTAATGCCTTTTTACCCTATAGACCCTGAGTTTGGATCAGAGGAGCAGTATAGACAAAAGTATAGTGAACAGAACCTAATTGATGAGTTTGGTGAAGACACATTCCACAGACTTGGTGATTATGATAAGGTCATTCGTGTGAAATTGGAGGCCGATTTTCTGGCACACATTACAATGATTGGCGCAAAGAAACGTTATGGAGAGAACCTTACAGATGAGATTATCGAGCGGCTGAACTTTGAGCTTAACACTATCAAGAACATGGGGTTTCCGGGCTATTTTCTAATAGTACAGGACTTTATTAATGCTGCACGCGAAATGGATGTTGCTGTTGGCCCGGGACGTGGTTCGGCAGCAGGATCAGCTGTTGCATATTGCCTAAAGATAACTGACATAGACCCACTCAAATATAATTTGCTTTTTGAGCGTTTTCTAAATCCCGACCGTATTTCAATGCCTGATATTGACATCGATTTTGATGATGAAGGCAGAGGCAAAGTGCTTCGTTGGGTAACGGAGAAATATGGAAGTGAAAAGGTGGCACATATAATTACCTATGGCACTATGGCTACAAAAATGTCTATTAAAGACGTAGCCAGAGTACACAAGCTCCCACTTTCGGAGTCTAACCGACTAGCTAAACTTGTGCCCGATAGGATACCCAACAAGAAAATGAGCCTTGGCAATGCTATTGATTTTGTTCCTGAACTGAAGGATGCCACCAACAGCAGCGACCCTCTTGTTAAAGATACACTTAAGTATGCTAAGATGCTAGAAGGCAATGTTAGGAGTACAGGTGTGCATGCATGCGGTGTAATCATTGGTCAGAGCGACATTTCTGATGTTGTACCTATTAGCACTGCTGAAGACAAAGAGACTAAGGAGAAGTTGCTTGTAACTCAGTTTGAAGGGTCGGTGATAGAGGAGACAGGATTGATTAAAATGGACTTTCTAGGTCTCAAAACCTTATCTATCATTAAGGATGCAATATTAAATATAGAAATAAACCGAGGGATAAAAGTTGATATCGATGCAATTGATATGGAAGATAAAACAACATATCAACTTTATTGCAACGGACAAACCACCGGTACGTTCCAGTTTGAGTCTGCCGGTATGCAGAAGTACCTAAAAGAGTTACAGCCTAGCAAGTTTGAAGACCTTATAGCTATGAATGCACTATATAGACCAGGTCCGATGGAATATATTCCTGAATTCATTAGGCGTAAGCATGGGGGCAAAGTTGAGTATGATCTGCCCATCATGGAGAAATATCTTAGTGAAACCTACGGAATTACAGTTTATCAGGAGCAGGTGATGCTTCTGTCGCGTCTGATTGCCGATTTCACCCGAGGCCAGTCGGATGAACTTCGTAAGGCTATGGGTAAAAAGCTGATTGACAAGATGGTGGCTCTCAAGGAAAAATTCCTGAATGGTGGTGTGAAAAATGGGTATGATACAAAAATACTGAATAAGATTTGGACCGACTGGGAGAAATTTGCTTCATACGCGTTTAACAAATCGCATGCCACTTGCTACTCTTGGATAGCTTATCAGACAGCATGGCTAAAAGCCAATTACCCTTCTGAGTATATGGCTGCCGTACTATCTAATAATCTCAATAATATAACAGAGATTACTAAATTTATGGATGAGTGTAAAGCCATGGGTATTAATGTACTTACTCCAGATGTAAATGAATCTCTACTAAAATTCTCTGTTAATAAAGAGGGACATATTCGTTTTGGTTTAGGTGCTATAAAAAGTGTTGGACATGGTGCCGCAACCGATATAATTAATGAGCGTCTGAATAATGGACAATATAAGGATATTTTTGATTTCATAGAAAGGGCAAATCTTTCTTCATGTAGCAGAAAGATAGTTGAAGCACTTTCATTGGCAGGTGCATTCGACTCACTACCCAATATAAAACGTGAACAGTTCTTTGCTAAAAATAGCAAGGAGGAAGAATTTATAGACACTTTGTTACGTTATGGAAGTAAATTTCAACAGGATAAGCATGTGGCTATGAATTCACTTTTTGGCGAAGACACTTCATTCCTCATTTCTCAACCTGAAATACCGCAAGCCTCGCGCTGGTCGGATTTGGAGCGTTTGAACAAAGAGCGTGACCTGATTGGTATTTATCTTTCAGCACACCCTTTGGATGATTATGAGTTTATACTTAAATATATTTGTAGTGCCGACACATTAAAACTACAAGATCTGGAAAGCATGAATGGCCGGGATATTACTTTTGGGGGAATGGTAACTGCAGTGCGTGAAGGACAAACCAAAAGAGGTTCTCCATATACGATTTTCAAAATAGAGGATTTTATGGGTAGCTTTGAAATTGCACTTTTTAGTGAAGATAGTATTAACTTTGGCCGATACGCACGAGCTGGACTTTCAATTTATGTGGAGGCGAGGGTGCAACCTAAAAGATATCGTCAGGAAGAGATGGAAGTGAAAATTTCTACTATAAACCTACTATCTGATGTAAAAGATAAACTAGTTTCAAAAATTACTTTGCAAATACCTATTAGTGAACTTAATAACTCCACTGTCACTGAATTATCTGCATTAACAAAAAACAATAAAGGAAATTCGTTGTTATATTTCCACATTATTGGTGAAGAGCCTCATATGAATCTAAAGCTGTTTTCTAGACCAGCAAAAATTCAGGTAAATAAAAAATTTATCGATTATCTAAAAGATAATTTACAAATAGACTTCAAAATCAATTAATTAATTTAATAAATAACAATATGGCATTACAAATTACAGACGCAACACATGAAGAGGTGTTGCAAACAGACAAACTAGTTATCATAGATTTCTGGGCAGAATGGTGTGGACCATGCAAAATGGTTGGACCAATTATTGATGAAATAAGTGATGATTACAAAGATAAAGTAGTAGTTGGCAAGCTAGATGTTGACAATAACGACGAGACAACTTCGAAATATGGAATCAGAAATATACCTACTGTATTATTCATTAAAAATGGTGAAGTGGTTGACAAAGTAGTAGGTGCAGGCCCAAAGAAAATGTTTACAGACAAAATAGATAAACTGATTTAATTTTTTATTCAGTTATATAAAAATTATAGGAGACTAGGTTTCGTTTGAAACCTAGTCTCCTATTTATTTTATACAATAATGAGTATTAATACCGAATGGTTATATCTAAACAAATGCTTTAGTTTAATACTCATCCTCATTAAAGAAGAAATCCTCTTTACTTGGGTAGTCTGGCCATATATCTTCTATTGATTCAAATACTTCGCCCTCTTCTTCAATCTCTTGAAGATTTTCGATTACTTCTAACGGTGCTCCCGATCTTTGAGCAAAATCAATCAGCTCATCTTTTGTTGCAGGCCATGGAGCATCTTCCAACTTAGATGCTAATTCAAGTGTCCAATACATTGTATTTTCTTTAAATTATTATTTCTAATTTTCCGCAAATGTATAAAAACTTTTTATATATCACCTTGTTCCCAGAATATTTCTTGTGAAGATTTGTTACTTTCATGCCTTGCTAGTACAAAAAAGTAGTCTGAAAGCCGGTTTAAGAAAATCAGCACTTCTTCTGAAACAGGATAGTTTTCTGCTACAATATAAACATTTCTCTCTGCACGACGAGATACGGTACGACAAATATGAGCTCTTGATGCCGCTTCACTACCTCCAGGGAGTACGAATCGGTTTAAACGAGGCAACGTGCTATCTATCAAATCTATCTGCTTCTCAATTCGCTCGATGTCTTTAACAGTTATGATACTTGCTTCTTTAGGAGGCTTAATTTCGGTTTCTGTTGCCAAGTAAGATCCCACAGTAAATAGTTTGTGCTGAAGATATAGAAGAAAATCTTCATGACCCTTCTCATCTATTTCACAGTTCAACCATCCAACACAGCTATTAAGCTCATCAATAGTGCCATAGGCTTCCAAACGGATATGTGTTTTAGGAACTCGCATACCACCGACTAATGCTGTAGTACCCTTATCTCCTGTTTTTGTATATATAATACTTTTTTTCATATATTTAATTCTTTAAACAAAATAATGGTGTTTGTAATATGACTTCCTCAAAAAAGCAATCAGAGTATCGTTCATATCAAAAGACACCGTTACACTATCATGATTAACGATAAGCCGACAAAAATGTTTGCTCTCTTTCGTTTTGATTGGATTTATTACCCAAAAGGTATTTTCATGACTAATATCTAAAAGCAAATCTATTGAAGGTATACTTTCTGCTTCTCCATCTATGTTAATAAAAATAGCATCAAACTTATGATTTGCGATATTCTCATATAAGCCAATGTTAGAAATAGAATGGTAATTAATCTTAGAGGAAGGAGATTTTATATACAACGTATTATATCCGTCTCCTGGATTTATCTCTAAGATGTTTGTTGCTTTACAATAATTGACAAGTCGAAAAGATAGGTGATTAAACTTCTTGATTCTTTTAGATTGCACTGCATAGTATGGAAGATTATCGGGAATATCAGTAAAAGCATAATAGCTGTAAGGCGAATTCAAAACGTTTGTAATAATTTCGAAAGCAAACGGTGAGTGAATACCGTGACCTTTCGACTGCTTAGCTCTAAGCAAAAACTTGAAAAGTCTCATTATTTTTTTTGAATCAATGCCACTGCATAGGCAGTAATGCCCTCTTCACGACCTACGAATCCCATTTTTTCTGATGTTGTAGCTTTTATTGAGATATCATCTATATCTATACTCATTACCTCGGCAAGGCGTTGTTGCATAGATGGAATAAAAGGATTTAATTTAGGCTTCTCTGCACAAATAGTACTATCAATGTTTCCAATTGAGTATCCTTTATCATTAAGCAGATCTACAGTGTTTCGAAGCAGGATAGTGCTATCTATGTTTTTATAATCTGCAGATGTATCAGGAAAATTATAGCCAATATCGCGAAGGTTTGCCGCACCAAGCAATGCATCGCAAATAGCGTGTATCAGTACATCAGCATCGGAGTGACCTTGTAAACCTTTTATGTGGTCTATTTTAACACCACCTATAACAAGATCTCTGCCCTCTGTTAGCTGGTGCATATCATAACCAAAACCAACTTTTATTCGCATAACTAATTCATTAAATATCTAAGTCCCTCTAAATCAAAACCTAGAGAGAGTCTAAGTGTTTGATCTAAAGGATTTGACTGAGCAGTAGATACAAGATAAGCTGCATCAATCTGAAAAGCTTTAGTTCTAAATCCTGCTCCAAATGTTACATATCTACGATTTCCCTTATATTCATTCTCGTTAGAATAACCAGTACGTAGCGAAAACTGATTGTTATAAACATATTCTAATCCAAACGACCATACCACTTCCTGCATTTCCTCTTTGAAGCCTCCAGGGGCATCACCAAAAGATTTGAATATGCCACCGATTGAAGAAATATTATTGTATTCATCAATCCTTTTATACATTTCCTCATCAGTCTCATCAATTGCTACCAACTGGGGTGTTGGAACCAGTAATTTATTCATATCTAAACTCACAGTGATTGTATTCTTCATATCAATAGGGTAACCCAAAGAAGTCCCTACCCTTAGATTGGTTGGTAAAAACATTGATGTTTCACCTCCATCATATGATATTTTTGTACCTATATTTGATATATTAAATCCAAGTCCTAGTAAAGCCTCTGATCGACCCATATAAAAGTACGACTCATTATAACCTGCTATATCAGCAGAGAAAGCGTTACCCGGTGTAGATTCGTCATCACCCATTGAATAATCAGCTCTAATATATCTTAGAGTTACAGCACCCGAAAATGTTTCTGTCAGTCTTCGAGAATAAGCCACATCCAGAGCAAATTCATGTGGTGAAACACTCTGCCAAAATTCACCTGTAGGGCCTGCAATGTCAACCTCTCCCAAAGAAAAATATCTTAAAGATGCGCTTATTGCATTTAGTTTATCATTTCCGAATTTCCAGTATCCAGATGCATAAAGCATATGTATATCGCTAATCAGATCACTCAACCATGGTGTATATGAAAACGCGAGTCCCGCATCAGTAGTGACAAAAGGGTATTTAGCTGCATTCCAGTGCTGAGAGTAAACATCGGGCATTGTTGCAGCTCCAACATCCCCCATACCACCACCTCTTGCATCTGGCGCAATTTGCAGTGAAGGCATTGCCGTAAGTATAGGGTTATAGTCTGGTTCCTGAGATTTTAGCTTACCCGGGAACAACAAAAACAAACATACCAATATTTTTACTACATTCTTGTACATGATGTTTTGATAATAAAGTGTACTTTCAGTCGGCTATTTAACTTTGAAATCCAACAGTTTTCTATCCTCGATATACCCTTGCAGATGATCGTTAATAGCTACGGGACCTATACCAGAAGGAGTGCCTGTAAATATCAGATCTCCAATCTTAAGAGTAAAGAAACTGCTAATATATGAAATAATCTTATCAATAGAGTATATCATACCTTCGGTATTACCCTGTTGAACTGTATTACCATTAATATCAAGATGGAAATTTACATTCTGGATCTCCTCAATCTCATTTTTTGAAATAAACTCTCCTATAGCAGCCGAATTATCAAAGCTTTTAGATATCTCCCATGGTAATCCACGTTCTTTCAACTTTTTTTGGAGATCACGTGCTGTAAAGTCAATACCAACAGTAATCTCGTCATAATATCTGTGTGCAAAACGTTCTGCAATATTCTTACCAAGACGGTTTACCTTAACAACAATCTCAGTTTCGTAATGCATCTCTTTAGAAAAATCGGGCAACATAAATGGTTTACCGTCTTTCAGAAGAGCAGTGTCAGGCTTCATGAAAAGTACGGGTTCTTCATTCTCAAACGTTCTTTTCATCTCTTTATTGTGAGAATCATAATTAAGCCCTATTGCAAATATTTTCATTTATCTAATCTGTTAAACATTACTGCAAGATGAGCGTAAAGAGAAGTATTCTGAAGGACAACACCTTCGGGGACGCGAATACGAAAAGGAGTAAAATTCCATACACCCTTCACACCGCAAACAATCATGTAATCCGACACCTCCTGTGCAACACCCGAAGGTACTGTTAGAATTCCAACGTCGGCTTTCATCTCTTTGTTTAATTCTAAAAAATCATTTGAATGATAAACCGGAATTTCATGGATTTTAGTGTCTACTACAGACCTGTTTACGTCGAATCCCGCAATAATTTTTAAGCCATACTGCTCAAGTCCTGAGTCAGACAATAGTGCAGCTCCTAGGCTACCAACTCCAAAAACAACTGCTGTATGCAGTTCTTTAAAACCTAAAAAAATCTCAAGCACATTTATTAGCTCATCAATATCATACCCAACACGGGTTTTACCGCTAATATTTACGAATGACAAGTCTTTTGCTATCTGAGAAGCAGAAACATCTATTTTGTTAGCTATCTGTGTAGATGAGACAAACTTTTCTCCTTTTGTCTTAAGAAGTTTAACGTAAGACAGGTACCAAGGCAACCTCCTAAGCGCAGGTTCAGGTATTTTGTTAGAATTTGTCTGTTCCGACATATCTTTTGCTATTTTAATTATCCAAAGCTACTAGACAAAGATACGTCCTTTTCGGAGTTATTTGAATATTTTAATCTATATTTAAAGATAAATTTCTTTAATGGCTAATTTCTTAGCCCTGTAGCACTTTTCAAAACAGCTCTTATTGAACCTATATTAAGGCTTGTATCAATAATTATGGGGATGCGATTACTATCGTTTGTGAGCGAAGCTTTCAGGGCATCCTTCTGATTTGTGAATGCATCATCATGTATAGTTAAAGAGAGGTCAATTACCTCATATCTTTTACCATCATTTGCTTTTATATTTGAAATACCCTGATAATTAACATACATATTAACCGCTTTCTTGCCTGAGATAAATTGAATAAACTTCCTGTCGCCCGGTTTCATACCCGAAAAGTCGATATTCCTTATCATAGACAAAACTGATAGATAGTCGTAGGTACATATTTCAGTTTCAATCACTTCGTCAAATCTCTCATCTCCATTGAAGTGCCTTAGAGTTCTGATTTTTATATTATTACCATCATAGGTGTACGACTGTCTTTCGATTGAATGATCGCCACCTTCATGTGCTTCTTTCGTAAATAATAATGGCCGCATATCCTTATCGATATACGACGTAAGAGTATCGTTAACAGAATAAATATTCCCTGCTAATCCGGATGTGTTAAGCAACATAACAGTCTTTAGTGAATTTACACCTCTGTAGTTCGACTCTGTAACCGAAAGTGAACCTTTACCTGCACGTGCTCTAAAAATACCAAAATTAAAGTATAGATCATATTCGATATTTTCGCCACTAGCAAATGCAGTGTTGTTTATTACACATTGAGCCTTTGCCAATTGAATAAATACCGGTTGAAAAACGAATAATAAAAGAAGTAATGAAAATATTGATGTAGTTTTTTTTATCATAAAAATAAAGATTTACATTAGTGTTGCACTATCACATACCTCTTATGCCTCCTCCTAAACCTTGCATTGGTGAACTTTGGCGATTTTGCTGCTGTTGCTGCTCTCTCTCTTCATTAGGATTCCTGCGTTGTTTCTCTTGTGGTTTATTTATCGTTATCTCAAGCGGTTTTTGCTTTATTACAGGAACAGCAAGTAGGTTCCAATCCTCTATATGATCTGAGTAAGCCCTTATTACAAATTTATCCGGATAGTAATAAACCTTCTCCGGCTGACGCAACTCCTCATAACTTCCTGTTGTCCATAAACCATCTTCATTATCATCAATAATAAGTCGAGCATATATTTCACCAGGAGACAAATCCTGAAATCTTACAACATCTCCTTTGACGTCGCTTTTTCGAAAAGGTTTATCCGAACTATTCAACAACTCCACGAAAGCCTTTTTACCTTCGGGTACTCCCGAAATGGAAATTTGAAGGTTACCATACTGATCAAGATCCTTAACCGTAAATGATTGCTCGTATGTGTTGTTCCATAAGCCATAAACACTAGTTATAGCTGCTGAGTCGATAGAAATCTTGTACTTACCACCAGGTTCCCATTTTGGTCGTAATACATATTTACGAGGATTTATTGAATCTGTTTCAAATCTGAATGGCACTGGCTCGAATAAAGAATCCACCTCAATCTCTAAATTAACGTATGAAGACCCGAACTCTACAACAGGTTGCTCGAATTCAATTCTAATAGGATTAAACAATTCAAACGTAGACTGAACATTACTTTGAATATTTAAAAACCTTATCTCCTGTTGTTCACTCTCACCTTCCTCACCCTCTTCAGCTTTTTCAGTTTTTTTACCCTCTGCCTCTTTATCCTGACCTGTCCTTCTAAAGTTAAAATTCAAAGTATCAATAGTTATTTCATTTCTATTAAGAGTATCAGTCTCCAGGTAACTAATCTGCATACTTATAGAATCGTGCTGATAAACAACAGAGTCTGTAATCCAAAGCTGCAAAGTATCATTGTTAAGGCTTCGCTCTGAAACATACCAGTCATCACCTTCAACATTTGGCTCTATTAAACTAAAACTGGGAGCATCGGTGGGAGCCGCAAAGTATATATTTAATCTATTCTCTAGTGGGCGGGAGTGACTTTGTAGATACTGCCTCTGAAATCCCGAAAGAAATGAGTTAAGCACAAGATCATCTGGCAGAAAACGTGTATACTTAACGTCAATAATAGTATCAACGGTAGCACTATCAACAAATATAGTATCTTGTCTGGTAGCGGGCATTGTAGAAGGTATTACAATACTATCGAGAAAAGCAATTGCTTCCATAGGGTTATCATACTTATAATCCCTGTTAAGATCACCCAATGCAAACACCCTATATCTTCCGGGAGCCATTCCCCTTACAATAAAAGTGCCTCGTGAATCGGTTCTTGAAATTCTCTCAAAAGGCACATTTGTGAAAACTGTATCATCAAAATTTGAATGTATACCAACATACATACCTGTTACAGGCTCAAGATCCTCTGCATTTAACACCTTACCAGCAATAGATAGTGTGTCAAGCTGATCTCCAGTTGAAAAGGAAAACATGAAGTTCTCTAAAGGATTCCCTTCATTATTATCGACAATTGCATCCGTAAAATCGATTGTGTAAGTAGTATTAGGCAATAACTCATCCTTAAGTTCAACCACTGCCCTTCTACCTATTGAACGAATTATTGGCATATTTTTCTGTGGTGGAGTTATTATGACCTTTTCTGTTGGACTCTCAATTTTAATATTCTCATCAAATTCAATCTCGACCCTTTGCGGAGTAACATTTAAGGCGTTGAACTCAGGGGTGGAACCTTTAACCACCGGGGGATCGACATCATATAGTCCTCCTGTTGGTGCAGCAATATTAGCACACGAATGCACCATAAGAAGCAATAGTAATGATAGAAATATAAAAACAAAGAAAGTAAGTAACCTATTCAGCATAATTTATTTCGGTGAATAAATTCAATAAATTGTACAAATGTAACTCAAATTTTTTAAACCTACTTATCTGTTAAAACTATCTGTTGAAAGCAAGCTGAATCCAACCCTGCAGTACAAACACTTTCGTTTATCACAATACTCTCTTTTAAGCTGGATAAGAGCCTGGCTATCTGCGGAGTTACTAGGGAGTAGACCTGCAGCAATAAATTCTCTAACAATTCTGTTACTCTCTGGTCTAATAGTTTCTAAAATTTCAATTGCACGATCACAGTATTCTTGATTTGCAATTCTCTTGCCATATGCAAAAAGCATTGGAACAACTGTATTTATCACTATAATATCGAGCGATGCTGCTCCAGGCAGCTTTTTACTCTTTGCCGAACTTTTACCAAAGGAGTAATGCGAGTGCCAGTAATCAGATGGCTCTGTCTGTAAGTAGTTGAAAAAATCTCGGTAATCTTTCATTTTCAGAATAGTTGAAAAAAGTCGGCCTGACTTTTGCAAAAGTGCAGCAAGCTGAGCTATTCGCATTTCTGGAAAAGATACCGGTCGCACTCTCATCTTTTTGAAAACATAATTATCTATATTCTTCAGTTTATATTTAGCTTTAAGAAACCTATACTCGCTTTTCAACCTCAAGTAATAATCATCCTCTATTGTTTTTTCAAGAAGACCCGCCTGCCCAAACATCAGTGATTCAACCTGAAAAAGGCTATCACGGTGTTTTAGAATATATTTGTATGGCAGTGATAGAGCTAGATGTTCAAACTCTTCAGAATTTATACCAAACCCATAATTACGAGATAAGACTACATAAAACACCTCATCCCACGAATTATTATACCTATAAAGATGTCTATAAATATCATCTGCCTTTCGCTCCAAACGATCTAAAGTAAGATACGACAACCACCCATTTATTTTTACTTTTGGTATAGAAGACATGAAATTCTGACATGGTAAATTAGATTTACTATTTATCAGATACTCGGCACTTTTCCACAAATTTTCAGAGACTTCAACTCTGCACTGCTCCACTTTTTGTCCATTCTCATTCACTATCTCTGCATCTATATCCTCGGCAATGTGAAGTATGACAGAATTGTAGGCTTTATCTTTATGGTGACCGTGCTTCGTCCAATCACTTGAAGCACGATGTATCTCTACATTACCTGCCCATACTTTTCCTTTCGTTTTAATTTTAGCATTAAAGAAGTCGGGGCCAGCATCATCATTTTGTAAGCCTGGATCGATTACTTCAATCATCACTCCATCTTCAGTTATCAGTGAATCGGTATTATACAGCCTGTTCCTCCAGATATAATGCAACAGCTGTTCTGAGTTTAACATAGAAATAAGTTTTAAATGTCAAAAATAAGATTATTTAACCCTATCTGCAAGTAGATATGTCTAAAGAAGGTGAAAATTAGATATGTGTAGAGAATAATGTGTAAATTTGCAAAAGTCATAATAGGTTATTAGATATAAGTTTTGCAAACAAAAAAAGAAATTGATTTCCAGACAAAAAAGATTAGTAAGATTGTCTGGGAGTATGCTTTACCAGGCATTATTGGTACAGTTGTAACTGCACTATACAATGTAATTGGTCGCATTTTCATTGGTCAGGGTGTAGGTGCATTAGCTATATCCGGACTAGCCATAACTTTCCCTGTTATGAACCTTACGACTTCTATTGGGATGCTAGTAGGGGCAGGAGCAGCTGCTCGGATATCAATAAGTCTTGGAAAAAAAGATCGAGAAACGTCGGAAAAGATACTTGGCAACTCTCTTCTGCTTACAATTATTTTAAATGCAGTTTTTATCACCCTTATATTAATATATCTGGAACCCATTTTAAGATCATTTGGAGCTAGTGACCTAACACTACCTTATGCATACGACTATCTTAAAATAGTTCTCCTTGGAAATGTATTTGTTAGTCTTGCTTATAATTTTAACGCTATGATGCGTGCTTCCGGCTACCCAAAGAAAGCAATGACAACTATGCTAATTGGCGCAATATTTAGTGTTATACTAACTCCCATCTTTCTTTATGGCTTTAATATGGGAATTCAAGGTGTTGCCTGGGCTACGGTAATATCAATGTTTTTAGGAATGATATTTGTTATGCATCATTTCTTACAGAAAAAAAGTCTTATAAGATTAAAATTAAAAAACATCAAATTAAATAAAAGAATAATTATTTCAATTGTTTCTATTGGTATGTCACCATTTAGTATGCAGGTGGCTGCATCAGGTGTAGCTGTTTTAATGAACACATCTCTAATAAGGTATGGAGGTGATCTTGCAGTGGGAGCATACGGAATTATAAACACCGTATTGATGCTATTTCTAATGATAATTATGGGTTTAAATCAGGGTACACAACCAATTATCGGTTATAATTATGGTGCAGGCAACTATAGCAGAGTTAGAGAAACATTAATGTACTCTATAAAAATTGCATCAATTATTGCATCTGCAGGTGCTCTCGTAGCGATATTCTTCCCTGAGATATTTGCTAACGCCTTTACTAACGACACTGAATTAAAAAATATTACCGTAAGAGGAATCAGAATTACTGTGTCGGCTCTCCCTCTTGTTGGTTTTCAAATAGTATCCTCAAGCTTTTTCCAAAGTATTGGATTTGCTGCAAAATCCTTAATACAAAGTTTAAGCAGGCAGTTAATCTTTCTTGTACCGGCAATTATTATTTTGCCACGGGTATGGGAGCTTGACGGTTTATGGATTGCAATGCCAGTATCTGACACATTAGCTTTTATACTCTCGCTCTTCTTACTTACATCTCAGCTAAAACAGCTAAAAAAAATGGAGAGTGATAATAAGCTTTAAAAACACATCCGAATTGCCAAAATTAAAGCTATTTTGATTAGTTTTGTATAAACAGATACTGAATAATAAGAGTTTGATAATTTATTAATATATAAAAATTTAAAGTATGAAACGAGTTGTTTTAATCCGACATGGTGAAAGTGTATGGAACAAGGAGAACCGATTTACAGGTTGGACAGATGTTGATCTCACCGAGAAAGGTGTAGAGGAAGCTCACAAAGCAGGAAAATATCTTAAAGATGAAGGTTTTCAGTTCGAAAAAGCCTACACCTCTTATTTAAAAAGAGCAGTAAAAACATTAAACGTTGTACTCGATGAAATGGATCTTGATTGGATTCCTGTTGAGAAAACTTGGCGTTTAAACGAAAAGCATTACGGAATGCTTCAAGGTTTAAATAAAGCAGAAACTGCCGAAAAATATGGCGACGAGCAGGTATTGGTATGGCGCAGAAGCTACGATGTACCACCTAGCCCACTAGATAAAGAAGATGAGCGCTCACCTTTTCAGGAAGCACGCTATAAAGGAGTAGATGCAAAAGATCTACCTCTAACAGAAGCTCTTAAAGACACTGTAGATCGTATTCTACCATATTGGAACGACGTTATTGTACCTGAAGTAAAAAACAACTATAACGAAGTTATAGTAGCAGCTCACGGAAACAGTTTGCGTGGTATCATTAAACACCTTAAGAACATATCAGATGACGAGATTGTAAGTCTTAACCTGCCCACAGCAGTGCCTTACGTATTTGAATTTGATGACAATATGAACCTGCAGAAGGACTACTTCCTTGGAGATCCTGAAGAGATCAAAAAATTAATGGATGCAGTTGCTAATCAAGGAAAAGCTAAGTAATTTGTTTACGTAGCAAATTAGTACTATTCATAGTTTACCAGAAATCGTTGTAGCTTTACTTGCTACAACGATTTTTTTAATAACTCTACCCCATTTGCATTAAGCACACGCAAAGACATTTCGCTACCTTCTTTTTCAAGAATCATTACAGTTGCACTTTCGGCATTGTTGCCTCCACCTATTACAACAGGAAAACTGTTCCCTATGCTGTTTTCTGGATGATAAGCAAACCTATGAGTATGCCCGTTTATTGCAACGTTAAAGGGGGCATCTTTTAATACAGCTCCCCATTCATCCAAACTTGGGTTATATGAGTTTTCGCCAAGACCATAGACTGGTATATGGTGTATCAGAACTCTTTTAGCTGCTAATTCAAACTCAGAACTGTTAACCTCTTTGTTTAAGAAGTCGGCCTGATCCTTTCTTAAACCGCTGAAATCATTAAAACCATAATAAACCGGATTCTCATCGTACTTATCTTCGCCACAATCAAGCATCACAAATCTTGTGTCACCCCAATTAAATGAACCATATGTTTTATCATCGACATAATCCAGCAGACTTCTAAGACCTATAGAATAGGCATTACGTATCTCATGATTTCCACGTATATAGAATACCGGAACAGACTCTGCACCAACTTTTTCGTTCATATAAGATAACGATGCAACTGCTTGATTCTCATTTCTTGGATCATCGATATTATCACCATTAAAAATAACAAAATCATATTCGATATCTTCAATTAGGTTAGAAAAGAGGTCTATTAGTGCTCTTCTCTGATGTAGATCGTTAAGAATTATAGCTTTAAAATCTTCTTCATTTTCTTTTGGGAGCTTGAAAGTGTACGTTTCCGAAATTGCTGTATAGCCAAACTCTTTTCTGTAAGCCTCATACACAGCAATCTCTCTTGAGCAAACCCTGTAACTATATGTTTCTCCGGGAGTCAAACCTTCTAAACGGAATTTATGATGGAAATTATTTACAATCATTTGCCCGTCAACATACAACTCCATTCTCTGATCTAGATTTCCATCAACACCAAACTCAACCCAACTGTGAACCGGCACATTAGTTAACCATGAGATAGTAATTCCGTTTCCTGTAGGATTTTGTAAATAGGGCTTTGTTCGGAAAATATTTTCTTTCTCTGCATGAAGTCTTATATCGGCAAAAAGTGGTCTATGGTCTGAAGCAACTTTCTCGTTAATAACCCCCTTGTCGGTTAATAGTGACCAACCAGCTACCCCATCGTAACCAAAGATATAATCTATACATTTAGTTGGATTATCTGCAGGAGATGTATATTGATTAACTGGAACAAGAGATCTAAAATCACTCATCAACAATTTAACCTCCTCCGACTCTGGAGTTGCATTTATATCCCCTACGAGAAAAAAAGGCTTACTATTATCTAATTTATTAACCTCTCTATTAATGATTTCCACAGCTTTCATCCTGTCCTCTGAATTAAGGGAGAAATGTGTGTTGGCAAAGTAGTAATCCTCTAATTCAACTATGAGAAGCATTCGGGGTTCATTCCTGCAGGGTAATGGTACTTTTATAACATTGATTGGCTTCTCTTTTGATAAAACACCAATACCATATTTGCCTCCATCATAATCAATAGATGCTGCATATGTAGGATACATCAAAGTTTCACGAGATAATATATCAAGCACATCAACACCTTTACTTCTTCCGGTAACACTATCTAATTCCTGAATCCCAATTATATCAGGAGCTGTCTCCAAGATAACATTTGCAATTCTATCATAGTCTGTGATATTATCTAGTCCTCTAGCGTTGCGAATGTTGTAAGACATCAACCTGACAGAATTATCTTCTTTATCAGGAGTTGTTTGTGCAAAAGTTCTTAAACTCGCTAATAAAGTATTAATGATAAACAATAAAATAAAAGCTGAAACAATCTGTCTTTTCATTATAATAAATATATTAGTTTACTATTAGTGGAGCTATAAGAGAATATCCATTATCATTAGGATGCAAGCCATCGGAGAAAAGGTCTTCGTCGATTCTACCATTTTTCATAAGCTTTTCACTTACATCAATAAAATGCCAGCCGTTTCTACCAGACATTACAGATATATGCTCATTCAGGCTCTTAACTATTTCTTCATGATCTCTTCGTGGTAGTATGCCAATAACCTTTATTTCTGCATCTGGTTGCCTAATCTCAATCTGCTTAAGAAGGAACTGAAGACCTTCCACAATATCGTCATCTGTACTTAAACCAATATTATTAGTGCCAATCATTAGAACAACCTCATCTGCGTTATACCCATCAAGTTCTCCATGGTAAACCCTCCACAAAACATTCTCAATCATGTCCCATCCACAGCCTAAGTTAAAAAAGCCCTTAGGTTCCATATACTTCAACCAACTATTTCGACCGTTCTCTCTTCCCTCTTCATCATTCCAGTAGTGAGTTATAGAATTACCTATAATCACTTTTCTTGGTTCTTCACCTTCAATTAACTCAAGCTTATCTCTGTGTCTTTTTTTCCACTCATAAATATAAGGTTCTCTTCGCTGACTAACCGGTTGTGTTGTTGCAAATTCACCAACAGGCATATTTAAAATTCGTCTAACCACTTTTTCATATGCGTCAGCATAAACTTGCATACCCATATCGTTTGGATGAATATAATCAACAGCGCCATCTGCCGGAAAGTTTAAGCTATCCTGACTCAAATAATATATGTCAGTCACACCTGCCTGTTTTAGAGAATCAAACACTTCATGTGAGGCTCTATTTACACGTTCAGCCATTTCTTTCCTTCCAACAATCATTTCTTCGTTTAAGTATCCGATATGATCAGTAATAAGAATAGGCACATTACTCTTTTCTCTTATTGCCGAAACACCATATGCAGTTCTTTTCTTAACTTCATCATCGGTTAGATTAATCATATTTGGTAGGCAATCATAAATGATTAACGATGCATCAAGCTCATTAATCATATCAACTTTCACCTTCTCAAGTGGACCATTACCTGAATAAGCAAGATTTATAACAGGATAGTCGAGTTTGCGTGATAATATGTTTGTCCATGCCATACCAGGGCGAGATGCACAAGCGCCTTGGACTATAGATGTACCATAAACAACAATAGGTTTCTCTTTCAATAAAGGTATAAATGAAAACTCAGCTGATTCCGGAACACCTATTTCCATCCATGTTACACTGTTGTAAAGGGGCAGAAACAAACGATATTCATAACCTCTATTGTGATAATTGTTTTCAATAATATTGCTGTATGTAAAAGTTACTGTATCCCCAAAATTATATCTATCTGTTAATATTTTCCACTTGCCATCAGAATCAATTGCATACAAATCTACACCCGAAGTTCCGGTTGCCGGCATATGATTCATAGCAAGAGCACCGCTTACACCATATTTAACCTCAATTTTATTTGCGTTACTATAAAAATGAATGGCCAGTCCCGCTGAATTTTGCGACAAGTTCCAAACACTACTTCTCACAACATCCTTAGCTCTGTCGGGGAGTCTTTGATAACTATTGTTTATCTCATCACTCCAGGCTCTGTTCTGAACCACCTGAAAACCGGCATCCATAGGGTTATACCATTTAGTCTGACCAATTAAGCTAAATGAAAATAACAATATTAGAATGCCAACAAAGGTCTTTCTCATAATTATATTTGTTCGTTTGTTTCCTCATCAGGTACAATATCAATTAATAGGTAGCACCCTTAACGCGCCTTGGGAGGTATTAAAATACAAAACTATCAATAGTTGCCGGTTAATAAACCACATTAATGTGAGCTAGCTTCTTTTTTTGCCCTAAAATTCATTTTCCCCATTGAAGTATCAACAGTTCCCACAATAATGGAGTCTTTTACATTACCCTGAAGGCGAACAAGTTCATTCTCGATATAAACTCCACCTTTTAAAGTATCGTTTACTAAAGTTACATCCCTCATTTTAACTATATAACTTGAGTTAATCTCAACCTCTCCTGTGAGAACATTACTATCATTAGTCAGTATAATCTTTCCTTTATCATACCCATAGGGTGCTTGGGGCACTTCATACCTCCACACCTTTTTTGTGCTTTTCTTGTTTTGAGCAACAACAAAAACCATAACTCCACTAAGGATCATAACAATAAAAAGAGCTGCTGTTTTTTTCATTACATTATAATTTATAGTTAGTAAGAAAATAATTCCCTAAATATACAATTAAAAAAATAAAAATAATAAAATAAACGGCATAACTCATCTATAGAGTCATACCGTTTATTTGATATTCTAAACTTACTTACTATTCAACACCACTCCTCTTAAGGAGAGCATCAATTGAAGCTTCGCGACCACGAAATCTCTTATAAAGAACTTCGGGCTCTTCTGTATTTCCTAGCTCAAGAATATTACTTCTGAATGAGTCTGCGGTTGCCTTATCAAAAATTCCATTTTCTTTAAACAGAGAGAATGCATCAGCTTCCATAACTTCAGACCACTTATAGCTGTAGTAACCTGCGGCATAACCACCTGAGAAGATATGACTAAATGAAGTTGACATACAAGCTTCTGCCACTGTTGGCAGCAGTTGAACCCTTGCCATTGCATCATTTTCAAAACTTCTTACTGGTGTATCTTTGCCACCTGTTGTAAAAGGCTTTTCGAGCGAGTGCCATGCCATATCCAGGTACCCAAATGAAAGTTGGCGCAGTGTAGCATACCCCACGTTAAAGTTTGAAGCATCTATAATATTCTGAAGTAGGTCTTCGGGCATCTTTTCACCTGTTTGATAATGAAATGCAAATCTATCGAGATACTCTTTCTCAGTTAGCCAGTTTTCCATAAAGTGAGAAGGCAGCTCAACAAAATCGCGATAAACACTTGTTCCCGACAATGATTGATATGTTGTCTTCGTTAAAATACCATGTAAAGCATGACCAAACTCATGCAGGAATGTTTCAACTTCGTAGAATGTCAATAATGCAGGGGCGGTTTCGGTAGGACGAGTGAAGTTCATAACTATAGTAACGTGAGGTCTGCTATCCTCTCCATCTTTAATGAACTGACTCTTGAAAGATGACATCCAAGCACCTGAGCGTTTTCCTTCACGAGGATGAAAGTCGGTATAAAGCACTGAAAGAAAATCACCGTTTTCATCAAGAACATCAAACGCCTCAACTTCAGGATGGTAAACCTGTATATGATTGTTCTTAATAAACTGTAGACCGTATAAATCAGAAGCAAGTCCAAATACACCCTTCTTGACATTCTCAAGCTCAAAATATGGACGAGTCATCTCATCGTTAACACCAAATTTACTGTTCTTTAGCTTATCAGAATAGTATGACCAGTCCCATGGCTGAATTTCAACAGTTTTGCCTTCCATCTCTGCTGCGAAGGCTGTCACCTCTGCCACCTCTGCTTTAGCAACAGGAGCAAATGATTCTGCCAGCTTATCGAGAAGACCAAATACACCTTCTGCACTCTTAGCCATCCTGTTTTTTAGTACATAATCAGAATAACTGTCGTATCCCAAAAGGTTTGCTATCTCGAGACGTGTATTTACAATCTTGATAACATTCTCACGATTATCATACTGACCACCCTGAACATTTTTGGTGTTGTATGCCATGTAAAGCTTTTCGCGAAGATCACGACGTGATGAATACTGCATAAACCCGATATAACTTGGTCCAGTCAAATCGAACACCCAACCCTCTTTATCTTTAGATTTTGCTTTAGCTTCGGCAGCATCTATAACACTTTGCGGCAACCCTGCCAGATCAGCCTCATCAGTTAGCAACATCTCATAGGCATTTGTCTCACGCAGATTATTTTGTCCAAATTCCAAAGAGGCTTTACTCAGTTCCATAGAAAGGGCTCTGTACTTCTCTTTATTTTTGGGAGATAATGTAGCGCCACTATTCTCAAAACCTTCGTAGTACTTTTCAACAAGTCGTTTCTGTTCATTTGTCAACCCCAACTCATCTCTTAGTTCGTAGACAGTTTTTACACGTTCAAATAACCTATCATTCAGATTGATATAGTTTGAATGCTCTGACATCTTAGGACTCAAACGCTGAGAAATTTCCATCATTTCGTCGTTACTTTCAGAGCTTAGAAGATTGTAAAAAACTCCACTAACTCTGTTCAACATCTCACCAGCATACTCCAAAGCTTCGATAGTATTTGCAAAAGTTGCACTTTCTGTGTTGATTGCAATAGCGTCAATCTCTGCTTTATGCTCAACTATAGCCTTTTCAAAAGCAGGTTCGTAATGCTCAACTTTAATTTCATCAAAAGGAGCCGTTTCATATGGTCCATCAAACGGCTTAAAAAACGGGTTATCAGCTACCGCAACAACTGTTGTCATCATTATTAAATAAATTAAAATCACTTTTTTCATCAAGTCTCGTTTAAAAATAATTGGAAACTTTAATCACATAATCTCTTGTACTACAAAGATAATATTCAATTAACAAAATATCTGCCTGAGCCGATTATTCTTTCTCCAAAATGTGTGTTCACTTTTTACATTAGACACATATAAGTCTTATCAGATCATTTCATAAAATGGTTGAGCATCACTTTTCTTTCTCGCCAATCAGGCATAAATTCAGTAAGTAGTGAATAATAATTTTTTGAATGATTCATATGTATCAAATGGCACAACTCATGTGCAATAACATACTCAATACAGCTTTTGGCAGATTTCATAAGTTTAATATTGATTGAGATATTCCCTTTTGAAGAACAACTACCCCATCTCGACTTCATATTTTTTAAGCTTATCTTATTTGGTGATTTATTATATCGAGCATTAAAATCATTAACAACAGGCATCATGATCTGTGCCATCAAATCATTTGCCTTTTGCCTGTACCACTGCTCTATAAGAGGTTTCACCAATGATTTATCTTTACACACAACATCAATGTATTCGGTGTTAAGGGTTATACTATTATACGGTGCAATGGTTACTCTCAATAAATACTCAATACCTAATAAAAGATGCTTTTCACCATCTACAAACTCTCTTTTTGAGTAAACCGGTCCTAGCTCCTCGAACTTTTTTTTGTGTTTTAAGATCCAATCAATCCTTTTATTTATAACATCATCAATCTGCCTCTTAGTTGCACGATTGGGAGCACGAACCAGCACACTTCCATCGGTCTTTACAATAATTCCAATAGATTTTCGCGAAGATCTTATTAAAGAGTAGCTTATAGTCTCAGAATTTCTAATTTCCATCTATTTTAAAAAATATGCTTTTGGTACTCTCTTCATAAATCAGGTTCTTAAAAGCATTATGTGCCTCAACTGGAAAATCTGTTGACAGGATGTCACTCCCACTTTTAATAAGGTCACTATAAGCATAATCGCCCTTTGCCATTACACTATTGTCGATATTTCCCATTGTGCCAAGGATGGTGAAAATACCAAGCTCGTGAAGAGAATCGTTAAACGATTTGTCACGGGCAGAGGTGCCTGTGAAAGCAACAACATTATCGAGGCTTATATTAGTTTTAAGTAATCTCTCAAGTTCATCGTGGTTTCTGACGGTTACAGATAAAAACAGCGTTGGATACTTTTGGTGAATTGTATTTGCAACATCTAAGCTATATGTAATTAAAGTTGAGTAAGATTCAGCACCGGCATTAATTATCATTTGAGCAGTCGCGTCGAGATCGTCAACAGACTTAACATCCACAGTAAACATTGTTTTTCCTCTACCCCATTCCAGCACCTCCTTAAGAGTTGGTATTGAACCCTCAACTTTATTTCCTTTATAATCAACAAGAGTTAAACTTCTAATCTCATCAAGAGTTAAATCCTTGATCGCTTTATCCTGAGTTGTTGTGCGACCTGTTGTTTCGTCGTGCATCAACACCAAGACTCCATCTTTACTTCTTCTAACATCAAACTCAATAATTGCAGGAACGTGACTTATTGTATATTCAAATACCTCAATTGTGTTTTCGGTATAACCAATATAATATCTACCACCTCTGTGAGCAGAAACCATTGGAATACGATCTTCGGTCCATGAGAAAAACTCATATGTGTCATTTGTGTTTTCGAGTGCAATCTTATGATAATTACCACTTTTATGATTCTCATTTGAACAAGCAGTCATTGAAATACTCAATAATGCAATTAGTAGAAGGTAATAAATTGACTTTTTCATTCTATATTTATATCTAATGTGTTTTAAATTCGGTTTTAAACATCAAAGATAAAATTGTTATATGTTTAGTTATAGTTATTTGCAGAATATTATTTCAGGATAGCCTTTATTGCCATTTTTTTACATATATTTGTAAAGCTGACTACTTAATACCAATTAATATGACACAATCTATGATAGAGCGATTGTTGCGCATAATGAAAATGCTTACAGCTAACACCATGTACACTGTAGAAGACATAGCACATCGCCTTAATATCTCACCTCGTACCGTATACCGATACATCAATAGCTTTCGGAATTCAGGATTTGTAATTAAAAAACATGGCAATCGACTTAGACTCGATAAATCATCTCCCTATTTTAAAGAATTGAGTGAGCTTATTCATTTTACCGAAGAGGAAGCTTATATCCTAAAATCGGCTATCGAAAGTATTGACGAGACAAATGTTCTGAAGCAAATGCTGAAGAAGAAGTTATACACAGTTTACGACTATAAAATACTTGCAGAAACCATAGTAAATAAGAAAGATGCGAGAAATGTTAAGTTAATAGTTGATGCAATTGAAGATAAAAGACA
>CAZSBA010000003.1:0-50743 GCA_964605035.1 uncultured Proteiniphilum sp.
AATATGTAGAACTAATAAGCCAACAAAGACAAATAGACTAATAAAATTTTTCATAATACTAATTCTTTACTTTAAACACAGTTATAATTCACTATGCTCCTCCCATAATAGTAAGGTTAACTCCTATACATATAACACTACTTGTAGATAATTGTTAGAATTTTATAACTCCAATTCTTCGATTAAATGAGTTGAATTCGCAAACTTTTCAATTATAAAGAGAACATATCGGATATCAACAATTATGCTCCTCTGATATTCAGGAAGATACTGTATATCACCTCCTACTCCTTCCCAATTACGATCGAAGTTAATACCAATTAATTCACCTTTACCATTTAGTACAGGACTACCTGAATTACCTCCCGTAGTATGTGTTGTAGCTATAAAATTGACAGGTATCACTCCGTCAACTAATTCATAGTTTCCGTAATCGCTATTAATATACAGTTCTTTAAGTTTATCTGGAACTACAAACTCCCAATTATTAGGATCCTCTTTCTCAACAACACCTCTTAGTGTTGTTTGGTGGCTATAGGTCACCGCATCCCGAGGATTATAACCTTTAACCTCGCCATAAGTTAAACGCAGAGTAAGATTTGCATCAGGAAAGTGTTTATAAGGACCATCCATTGCTAAAATACCTTTGAGATATACTTTACGTGCTTTTGCAAAAGGTATATTGTATTTTGACAACTCCTTACTTAAATAGGCAGCTTCATCTCTAACTGACTTTGCAAAAAGAAACATTGGATCATTTCTAATCTCCTCGGCAGATTTAGATTCTGATACTAAAAACTGATTAATGTTATCACGACTTCCAAAGATAGATTTTTCAAATATATAATTGATAAATTTCTCGATATCCCCTTCGAAGTTGGAGTAGATTAACTTAAAAAATGCTGGTTGTTTATCCTTTTCTATTAATCCAGTGTATGTCTCAATCATTTTCTTTGAGATTTTCTTATCTACTTCACTGTTATAATCTTTATTTGAAAATATATTGAAGTCGACTAAAAGTTTTTCATGCAAAACTTCAATGTCTTCATCTCCTGCTTCTATTGCATCAGCTAACTCGTCGGCAGTTTTTGTAGGTACTGAAGCAAATTCTACAGATCTGGTAATACCTTCATTTAACATCCAACTTCTATAACGAAAATCTGCACGCTCATTTACTATATTTTCAATTGTATTCAAAGCATCAATATACTGATGTTTGTTATTTTCTTCAGCCCAATTTAGAAGCCTTTGCTGTTCAGCCTTTTTCAACCCCTCAAAATCTCTCAAACCGATGGCCCAATTAGTTCCGATTGCATTTTTATAAGCATTGGCTGATCCACTATATTTGGTAGCATATTGAATCTTAACTTCCGGATTATTTAGCATCTCTTCAAGCATAGCATTTTGCCTTACTTCGCGCATATTAATACGTACACTATTATCTATATCTCTTCTTTCTGCAACTTCACTTGAGGTATAATATTTGTTAGTTGTTCCTGGGAATCCCAACATCATGGCAAAATCACCTTCGGTTATACCTTCGCTTGATATTTTTAACCAACGCTTCGGTTTTAAAGGTATATTTTTTTCGGAAAATGGCGCAGGGTTTCCTTCTTTGTCTGCATAAATTCTGAATAAGGAAAAGTCTCCTGTGTGCCTTGGCCACATCCAGTTATCAGTATCAGCACCAAATTTTCCTATTGAACTTGGTGGGGCTCCCACTAATCGTATATCAGAATATATTTTCTTTGTAAACATATAATACTGATTACCTTCAAAAAATGGTTTTATCTCTATTTCGTAACCTGGATTGGATTTAAGATATTCTTCACCAACTTTTTCTCTAGCAATTCTATTTAGATAGGCAGGAGATAGATAAAAGACCCCCAATGAATCCTCCTCACTATCACGCCTTAAACAACCTGCTACATAATCGGTTACATCATCTATTCTTTCAATAAAAGTTACTGTAAGACCTGGATTAGGGAGTTCTTCTTCAAAAGACTTTGCCCAGAAACCGTTATCTAGAAAATTATCATCAACTGAACTATGACTTTGTATTTGACCATATCCACAATGATGGTTAGTCAAAACAAGTCCCCGAGATGAGATAACTTCACCTGTACACCCCCTGCCAAACTGAACTACAGCATCTTTGAGTGATATACCTTCGGGATTATAAATATCATAATCCTCAAGTTCAAAACCCATACTCTTCATTTCTGAGAGCTTCTGCTGTTTTAAAAGATTTAACATCCACATTCCTTCATCGGCAAATGCGGTGAATGTAAGACAGAGTGTAACTGTAAGAATTGCTATTAACTTTTTCATTATTTGCTATATAATCAGTATAAAATGTAAAACAGTGTTATTTAAATAAATGTATTCAAATCAATTAGTAAAAACATAAAGTTAATAAAAATCGTAATAATTTGAAATATTATGAGTAATTTTATACTTAATTCAACAGAAAATTTAATTCTTAAATTTACCAAAAAGAATTAGCAAAGATTGGGTATTAAGTTGAAAACATATACTTTTGCCATCTATTGAAAAATAAGTACTTACGATGAAGATAGACTTTAGGGAGCGAACACCACAGCTTATTGCAAT
Organism: uncultured Proteiniphilum sp.; assembly: GCA_964605035.1. Taxonomy (GTDB): domain Bacteria; phylum Bacteroidota; class Bacteroidia; order Bacteroidales; family Dysgonomonadaceae; genus Proteiniphilum. The sequence continues at coordinate 2,614 of CAZSBA010000003.1, forward strand.
TATAGGATTACTGGTTATCATAACTGCCATACTTATAGGGTTTCTTGTGACTCGAAACTCACAGATGCAAGAGATGCAAGAACAATATGTGGTTGAGAAGCAGGATCTTGAAGATGAATATGAAGCAATATCCCTACAGTACGAAGGTTTCAAATTCAGTGTTCAAAACGATTCTTTGCTATACAAACTTCAAAACGAACAGGCAAAAGTTCTACGACTACAAGAAGAACTTCGTATGACTCAGGCTAGCGATAAGGCAGAAATAAAACGTTTGAGTGACGAATTGTCAACTCTACGCAAAATCTTACGATCGTATATACATCAAATAGATTCACTTAACACTCTTAATCAAGAGTTACGTGCAGAGAATGAACAAATAACAAACCAATATAATAGAACAAGCAGAACATTACAGCAGGTTTCTCAAGAACGTGAAAAGCTTTCAGAAAAAGTTTCACTTGCTGCACAGCTTGTTGCTACAAATATAAATGCAAAAGCAGTAAATGACAAGGGTCGTGAGCAATCTCGCCTAAGTAGAAGTACACAATTTGTTGTTTCATTTACGGTAGCACGTAATATTACAGCTGAACCGGGAGAGAGAATTATATTTATAAGAATAATGACCCCAGATGGGAATATTCTATCAAAAAGTGCTGATAACAGGTTCACCTATGAGAACAGTGATATTCTCTATTCTATGAGACGAATAGTTGAATATGGAGGAGAAGAGATTCCGGTTACAATGTACTGGGATATAGAGGAATTTTTAATGCCTGGCACTTACAAAGCTGATATATTTGCAGATGGCCACCATATAGGATCTCACAGTTTTGCAATGGAGGATTAAGTAATATCTTAACTCCTCTGTTATACTAAAATGGGAACAATAGAGGTAGTGCAAATACCATCAACAGCAAATAAATTAATTGCAAAGGCAAACCAACTTTAACATAATCCATAAAATTATATCTGCCTGCCGACATCACCATAGCATTTGGTGGAGTAGAGAATGGACTTGCAAGACACATACTTGCAGCCACAGCAACCCCTATTATAAAAGGATATGGACTTACATTCATTGAAAGTGCTGCATGTAATGCTATTGGAGCAAAAAGAACTGCTGTTGCAGTATTACTAATGAACATTGTAACAAGTGAAGTTGACAACAAAATACCTGCCAAAACCGCATATGGTCCATAAGACCCTACACTCCCCACTATACCTTCAGTTACCAATGCAGAAGCACCTGTCTTTTCCATAGCAGTAGCTAATGGCATCATAGCTGCAAAAAGTATCACACTTTCCCAGTTTATGGATCGATACGCGTCCCTAACTGTACGGAAACAACCACCCAGAATTAAAACTACTGAGGCAATAAGCACAGACACAACGGGAGGGAACCAATTAAGTACCATTGCTAAAATCATCAGTAAAACAATTGTAGCGGCATATGGGGCTTTGCGACTTATTGTTACTTTTGAAGCCTCAACAATGGGTTGACCTATCACAACAACATCTGCTTCTTGCCTACTAAGTCTATCTATATTCTCCCACGTGCCTTGTACGAGTATCATGTCTCCCGATTGCATTCTAAGATCTTTAAGATCCTTAATTATGTAATTATCTTTTCTCTGAACACCTAATATATTGACGTTATAGTTCTCTCTAAACCCTGAACTTTTCACTGTAATACTATTCAATCTTGAGTTTGCAAGTAAGACGACCTCAGCCATTCCAATTTCTTCAAAATTAAATTTACCTGCAAAGCTGGGTTTATCAAACTCTTGTCCAGCCTGACTATCGAGAAATGAGAGTTCATTCTCTTCAGCAAAACTAACTACATCTTTGTATTCTCCTACAACGTAAAGCACATCATTTTGTGTAAGAATCCTATTTGCTTCTGGCAATGCAATACTTATATTTTTCCCTATAGGTGTATAACTACGTGTATGAATCTCTGCTATTATAACAGAATATCGTTTTGTAATGTCTAACTCTGTAATACTACTTTTTAATAATGGAGAATTTTTATTGATTTCCAGCCTGTAAATATTCTCTATTAGCTGGTATTCAGACATCAGTTGATCAGGGGTTTTAACGTTATTCTTTTTGCCTGATGACTCTTTTTTACCTTTTTTCTCTAACACTTTAGTTAATGGCCAAAGTAGTATAATTCCAAAAATTAAAAGGATAATACCAATCGGGAGAGTTGTAAAGAACTGAAGACCTTCGTATCCTGCATCTTGCAAAGCACTATGTACAATTAATGTTGGAGGTGTACCAATAAGTGTCATCATACCTCCAATACTACTGGCAAAGGCCATTGGCATGAGTAATCTACTACTACTAACCTTAGTTTTGGCAGCAAGGCTAATTACAATTGGCATTAATATGGCTACTGTACCGGTATTACTTACAAATAGACCAATTATAACGGTGACCAACATCACCAAAATAAAAAGCTTGAAATTGCTTTCTCCTGCAAATTTAAGTATGTTGTTACTTATCATATTTGCAAGACCTGTTTGTGAAATTGCACCTCCCACAATAAAGAGCGCTGCAATCATAATAACTACAGGGTTTGAGAATCCTGCAAGTGCTTCATCAGGTGTTAATACTCCAGTAATAATAAGGGCGAGCAGTGAGCAAAGCGCAACTATATCCGAACGTATTTTACCCCATACCATCAGGCTTGCAGTTGCAACTAAAACAATAAGTGTAGCTGTCATAAAATAAAAAGTAAAATTATCTTCTCACAAAGATAAACTTTTTAGACAAGTTTTTCAACTTAGCATTTTAAGGAAGGCTGCTTCATCAATTACTTTTAAACCAAGCTTTTTTGCTTTATCAAATTTAGCTGGCCCCATATTTTTCCCTGCTAGTATAAAGTCTGTTTTTTTAGAAACTGAACCACTATTTTTACCTCCATTCTTCAAAATCATTTCTTTATACTCATCTCTAGAATGAAGTTCAAAAGTTCCGCTAATAACAAAAGTCAAATCTTTCAACTTATCGCTCATAGATTCTATTAACTCATCACTTAGCGTAAATCTAAGACCCTGCAACTTCAACCTTTCTATAAATTCATTGGATTTTTCATTTCTAAAAAAGTCCAATAAACTATTGGCTATCCTTTCTCCTATTTCTTCAACAGAAATAAGTTGCTCAAAACTTGCCTTCGAAAGCAATTCAATATTTGGGAAAGCATGTGCTAATTTCTGTGCAACTGTTTCGCCCACAAAACGAATCCCAATAGCATAAAGAACTCTTTCATAAGGAACCAATTTCGATTTTTCTATACTAATAAGAAGTTTTCTAGCACTTGTTTCTCCCCATCTGTCAAGGTTTACCAGATCCTCAAATTTCAAATTATATAAATCGGAAGCATCTGTTATGAGACCTTTATCATAAAGTAAATTTATATTTTCGGGGCCGATTGTAATATTCATTGCTTTTCGGGTTACAAAATGTTCTATTCTTCCTTTTATCTGAGTAGGGCATCCTTCTATGTTGGGGCAATAATGAGCAGCTTCATCTTCGTTTCTTACTAATGCAGCTCCACAATCGGGACACACATTAGCAAAACGCACCTTGTCACCCAACATAAAATCTTGCTCTCTGGCATCTATATCTACAGCTGTAATTTTGGGAATGATTTCGCCACCTTTTTCAACATAAACCTTGTCTCCAATATGCAGATCTAGTGAATTAATTGCGTCTTCATTATAAAGTGAAGCACGTTTTACAGTAGTTCCGGAAAGAAGAACAGGGTCGAGATTGGCAACTGGTGTGACTGCACCTGTGCGCCCAACTTGGTAGCTCACTGACTCAAGTCGTGTTACCGCTTTTTCGGCATTAAACTTATATGCAATAGACCATCTTGGAAACTTAGAGGTATTACCAAGATTTCGTTGTTGAGTTAAAGAATCCACTTTGATTACTATTCCATCAGTAGTAACCGGAAGATTTTTTCTCTCTAGGTTCCAATAGTTTATAAAATCGAAAACCTCTTCCAACGAGAAACATCTTTTCATTGAATCTGAAACATTTAAACCCCAACTTCTGGCTATTGTTAAATTTTGGTAGTGACTATCTGTGGGTAACTCTTCGCCAAGCATATTATATATATACGATTCAAGGCGCCTTGAAGCCACAATTCTGGAATTGAGTAATTTCAATGTTCCCGATGCTGCATTTCTAGGATTAGCAAAAAGAGGTTCTTCTTGCTCTTCTCTTTCTTTATTTATTGCTTCAAAAGATCTCCATGGCAAAAGTATTTCACCTCGTAACTCCAAATACTCAGGCAAGTCTTCCCCTTTTAATAATAAAGGTATATTTCTTATGGTTCTCACATTTTCAGTAACATCGTCTCCTCTTCGTCCATCACCACGAGTAATTGCATTTTTTAATCTTCCTCTTTCATATATAAGAGATATGGATGTGCCATCATATTTAAGTTCACATACTATTTCAAAATCTTCATTTAACCCCTTTTTTAGTCTATTATAAAAATCAGTTACTTCAGCTTCAGAATATGTGTTTTGTAGCGAAAGCATAGGATACCTATGACTTATCTGATCAAAATCGTTGGTTATATCACTTCCTACTCTCACAGAAGGTGAATTAGGATCATGGAATTCGGGGAACTGATTTTCTAATTCAAGCAGATCATGCATCAACTTATCAAACTCAAAGTCAGAAATTACAGGTTGCGACAACACATAATAATTGTAATTATGTTGATGCAACTGTTTACGCAATGTTTCTATTTTGTCTTTAGCTGATTCCATATGCTTATTATTTTTTATTAAAAATATAACGCATAAAGATAAGAAAAAACTAAATCTTTTTCTCTTTCCATTTTCCCTTTCTCAGATAGAATAAAGGGATAACTACAAGTAAAAACCAATAAACATGTTCAGTCGTCCATGCAAGTGCAACTGACGAACGTAAGTACACAATTATAAACCACATGTATGTGACGTAGAATACTAGTGAAATTATTTCTATCTTCAATGCAGATCGTGTATTTCCAGTGCCAGATATAGAACTAAACAAAACCGTGCCAACACTATAAAACGGTAAAGAGGACAACATTACATAAAGAGGAGGTATAATTTCATTAATCAATACAGGATCGTCGGTATAAATATGGACCACTAATTTTGGTATAACAGCAACAACCAATATCATTAGCAACATCACTCCCAGACTTATAAAAACCAGCCTTTTTATAAGAGCCATCACTTCGCTCTGCTTTCCAGCTCCAATTGTATTACTTACAAGTGTACTTGTAGCAGACCCTATTGCATGCGAAGGTATAGTTACAACTGTATATAAACTTCTTACAACATTAGTGACCGCCAACGACCTCTCACCCATATAATTTTCAATAAAAAGGAAGAATAACATCCAAGTAGATACAGAGAAAAGATACTGGATCATCATGAAAATTGAAATGTTAAGAATCTTTTTTATGACACTAAACTGAAATCTGATTTTTGTGAATCCATATTTATGGAGGTCAACATTCTTCTTTAAATAAAACAGGAAAAATAATGTAGAGGATAACTCTGCTATTACAGAAGCAATAGCTGCACCACCAATTCCTAACTCAGGCATTCCCAGGTTTCCAAATATGAGTCCGTAATCAAATATAACATTCACTACCCCCATAACCACGGCATTCACTGTAAGAACACTAGTGCGGGCAATACCTATAAAAAATGCACGGAACATCAAATTAACAAAGGCAAACACCAAACCAAACATTCGCCATTGAAGATACTCTGCTACAGCATTGCCTACTTCTGCCGACTCAAATATTGCGGGCAACCAGTGAACAGCTCCATGTCTTAAAAGTGGAATAAATAGCAGAGTTGGTAAAAACAAAAAGAACGCACCCTGAATTACTATATCACCTATATGATTGTATTTTCCCTCTCCATTTCGTCTACTTATTAGAATCTGGCTACCCATGCTGAAGCCAAAACCCAGTGTATAAATAGCGATATAGATTATACCGGCTAACGCTGATGCGCCAAGTTCAATTTCTCCAACCCTACCCAGAAACGCTGTATCTACAACCTGTATAAGGTTTTGAGCTATCAGACTCAGGAAAATTGGTGCACTTATTTTTGTAATATGCTTGTTTGAATACACCTTTATTCATTAAAAACCGTCAATTGATAAATCAATTGACGGCTAATTATATTATTTATACTTCTATTTTTTTACCAGATTAGTGCTATCCGTAATGTTAATTAAAGTAGGCTCAAAAGTCGAAGCTTCCTCTGGCGTCATCAACGCATAACTCATAATAATAATAATGTCGCCCTTCTGAACTTTACGAGCAGCAGCTCCATTCAGACAAACAATGCCAGTTCCTCTCTCACCTGGAATTACATATGTTTCAAAGCGCTCTCCATTATTATTATTTACAATTGCCACTTTCTCATTAACCATAAGTTTAGCAGCTTCAATCAAATCGGTATCAATTGTTATGCTTCCTTCATAATTAAGATTCGCATCTGTTACCGTTGCTCTATGTATTTTTGATTTTAATAATTCAACCCACATATATTGTTATTTATATCTTATATTATCAATTAATCTAACTTCTCCACAAAATACGGCTATACAACCAACAACACCTTCCGCGTCATTCCAAGAAGATAACGGCACAAGACTATCACTATCCACTATCGAGAAGTACTCAACATTAAGTCCTGGAGTATTGTTTAACTCCTCAGTAACGCGTCTGGTAAGTGTTTCGGGTGAATTATCTTCAATTAATGAAACACTATCTTTAAGCACACGATAAATTGCAGATGCTCTCATTCTCTCTTCATCTGTGAGACGCTCATTCCGGCTACTCATTGCCAAGCCACTCACTTCTCTTATAATTGGAACTCCAACTATCTCCACTGGCATGTGTAACTGTTTTACCATTTTTCTTACAATGGCTAGTTGTTGAAAATCCTTCTCCCCAAAATAAGCTTTGTCAGGTAATACAAAATTAAATAATTTACTTACAACCTGAGCTACACCGTTAAAATGACCAGGCCTAAACTCCCCTTCCATTACCTTAGCTATATCTCCAAAATCAAATACTCTCGTATCAGGTTCTGGGTAAATTTCGTCAACAGTAGGGAAGAATACAACATCTACTCCTAGGCTCTCTAGTAGCTCGTAATCTCTTTCAGGGGTACGAGGATAGAGTTTGAGATCATCCGAGCTATTAAATTGTGTAGGATTCACAAATATACTAACAACGGTTTTATCATTATCTTTCACAGATTGCTTCACCAGCTCACCATGTCCTTTATGCAATGCCCCCATTGTAGGTACAAAACCTATAGTTTTGCCACCTTCACGATAACTTTGAAGCCTTCCTTTTAACTCAGCTACAGTCTCTATGATTTCCATTTAGTTTATTTTACTGTGCAAAGCAACAAAATATTTGCCACATATAGAAGATATTTGCATTATTTCACTCTAATTCCATTCATCACAACAGCTCACGACGCTTAATATAAGCACCTTACAATTTACCTTCTGTTTTATTTTGTATTTATGTGGATTTTTTTTATTATCTTTGTACTAAACTTAAGATAATTAGATTCATGTCTCAAAAAAAAATTTTATACATTTCTCAGGAAATCTACCCCTATGTAGATGAAACTCCTATATCAAACACTTCACGATATCTGCCACAAGCTATCCAGGAAAAAGGGATGGAAATACGTGCATTTATGCCTAAGTTTGGAAGTATTAACGAGCGCAGAAATCAGTTACACGAGGTTATCCGTCTTTCGGGTATGAACCTTATAATTGACGATTCAGACAATTCGCTTATTATAAAAGTCGCTTCTATTCAAGCTGCACGCATGCAGGTTTATTTTATAGACAACGAAGATTACTTTCAAAACAGGGAAACTTTAGTTGACAAAAATGGTGAGGAGTACGACGATAACGATGAGCGTAGCATCTTCTTTATCAGAGGAGTTATGGAAACTATAAAAAAACTTAGATGGGTACCCGATATTATTCATTGCCATGGATGGTTTAGTGCACTTGCACCTCTTTATGTAAAAAAAGGATATGGTGATGATCCCTGCTTTAAGAATGCTAAAGTAGTTTGCTCACTATACGATGAGACATTTAACAAACCCTACAGCCTTAACGTAGCTGATAAACTTCGCTTCGAAGGAATTGGAGACAAGGAAATAGAGTTAGTAAAAGACAGAGGTGTAATGGATTACACCAATCTCATGAAATTAGCTGTAGACTTTTCTGATGGAATTGTATTAGGAAGTGAAAAAACAGATTCTGAAGTTGTAAAATACGCTCAGAGCAAAAATATTGAACTATTGCCATTTCAGTCTGATGCAGAAAAATTAACAGAAGAGATGGTATTATTTTACAATAAAATTTGAACTAAGTTAAACAGATTCTTAACTTAATTCAATTTTTATCTTTTCCTATACACAATTATCATTAAAAATTTAAAGAAAGCTTTTTTTAGTTTTCATATCACGTTATTTTTTTGGATATTTGCGTCGTTGAAACAAATTTTGAAACTAATGAAGCTCAAATCTTTATATAAGGTAATTGCTATAACCTTTCTTGCAATATTTATTTTTTCGTGTAACGACACTCTAGATCAGGTTGGATTATCAATTCAACCCGGTCAGGATAGACTTATTGTTGGAGTAGACACACTTCAGCTTCAAGCTCGTACAGTAAAGGTTGATTCAATGTATGCAAGAACTAAGTATCCTGTTCTTGGAGAATACAGCGACCCAGTATTTGGCTCTATTAAATCAGAATACATTGCAGAATTCTATCTTCCAACAGGAGCTGAGTTTAAAACAGGAGCAATAATAGATTCTGTAAAAGCAGTTCTTACATATACCACCATGATGGGAGACTCGATTGCACCAATGGGATTATCGGTTTATGAAGTAAATAAGAGTCTGAGGGGGACTAATGACTATACTCACATAGACCCTACTAAATATTCAGACATGTCTTCTCCTTTAGGAGTACAATCTTTTACTGGTAGTAATTCTACATACAGAATGCAATCATATACAACAGAGAACTACTCTACGGTAACTTACAAAGAGTACATCATTAATGTAGATCTACCTAAAGCCTTGGGAGAGAAATTTCTTGAAGAGTATCAAAAACCAGGACATGGAAAATTATCCGATACTGATAGCTTCAGAGAGTTTTTTCCAGGCCTTTACTTCACAACTACTTTTGGCAACAGCACAATAATAAATGTAGACCTCACCTCTCTATACGTTTATTATCACTATCTCGACGTAGAAGGATCTTCTCAAAAAGAAGACACAATACGTAACACTACGTTCAGGCTTAACAATACACCTGAAGTAAGACAGATAAAGCACGTAAAGAGTAATGATGAAGATCTTTTAGGTGAAAGTTTAACACAAACCTATGTTAAAAGTCCGGCAGGTGTAAATACAGAAATCGTATTCCCTGTTTCTGAGATTTATGAAAGCCTTCAATCAAAAGCATTGAATCTTGTTAATTTCACAGTCTACGCTTTACCTGATGCAACTGAAGATGAGAAAGTAAAGATTAATCCACCTAACTACCTCTTATTAGTAAATAAAGATTCACTAGACGGCTTCTTTGAAAAACGTAGATTAAGAGATAATGTTACTAGTTTCTTGTCCGAACCTTTCGATTCAAATACATATTCATATAAGTTCAATAATATCTCTACTTTAATCAACTATTATAATAGCACATTTGAAGGAGAGCCCTATGATTTAACCTATTACCTCATACCGGTGGATGCATCATTCACCTCAGTACAGCAAAGCTATTATTCATCTGCTCAGCAAGTTCTAACTTCAATACATAATCAGATGTGGCCCACAGCAGCCATATTAGATAAAAGGCAGGGAAGCTTACAACTTGAATTAATATTCAGTGAACTCTGAAATATCTGAAATATTTAGATTTTGACATAAAATAGCCCAAGAAAAAAACTAGTTTTAGTTAGTTTTTCTTGGGCTATTTTATTGTTTAAAAATCTAAATGCTAAAACAGTAAACCTTGCTGTTCGCCATTTTTCTTACGTCCCAGATGACGATATGCTAAATCTGTAACTTCTCTGCCTCTAGGAGTACGTTTAATAAATCCTTCCTTAATTAAAAAGGGCTCATACACCTCTTCAATTGTACCAATGTCATCACTCACAGCAGTTGCAATTGTTGATATTCCAACTGGACCACCGTTAAATTTATCAATAATAGTTAGTAGAATTTTATTATCTACCTCATCCAATCCATACTTATCTATATTTAAAGCCTCAAGTGCATATGTCGATATTTCTTTATCTATCTTGCCATTTCCTTTCACTTGAGCAAAGTCCCTAACCCTTCTAAGTAATGCGTTGGCCACACGTGGTGTGCCTCTACTCCTTGAAGCAATTTCATAAGCAGCTTCATAGTCGCACTCTACATTAAGTATATTCGAAGAACGAATAACTATGCCGGTTAGAGTATCAATGTTGTAATATTCAAGATGCATATTAATGCCAAATCGCGCTCGTAAGGGACTTGTTAGCAACCCACTTCTTGTGGTTGCTCCAACAAGAGTAAAAGGGTTCAAATCAATCTGTATAGAACGTGCGCTGGGACCTTTATCTATAAGAATATCTATCCGATAATCCTCCATTGCGCTGTATAGATATTCCTCAACTATTGGTGTTAATCTATGTATCTCATCTATAAAAAGAAGCTCATTTGGCTCAAGCGATGTTAGCAAGCCAGCTAGATCACCGGGCTTATCTAGCACAGGACCAGAAGTCACCTTAAATCCAACACCCAACTCATTAGCTATAATATTAGCAAGGGTTGTTTTGCCCAAGCCAGGGGGACCATGCAACAGTACGTGATCAAGTGACTCACCCCTTAAACGTGCCGCGCTTACAAAAACCATTAAGTTTTCTACAACCTTACCCTGTCCTTTAAAACCTGTAAAGTTTAAAGGTCTAAGGCTATTCTCAAAATCACGTTCAGTATCTTGAAAATTGAGGTTACTATGAATATCGAAATTTTCTTCCATCTATATAGATACAAAAATAGCTATTTTTTACGAGTTTTGGAAACGGCAATTACATTGCGTTTTAATCCGGAAAACTTTGTTCTTTTTACAGCAGAACCTCTAAATATTTCACGATACTCCTCCTCATCCATATCCAGCATTTTCTTTAAATCGAGTTTCATGAAACTATCATTAGGCATAAACTCTAAGGTGTTATGTGGAGTAGACATCCTATTCCAGGGACACACTTTCTGACAAATGTCGCAACCAAAAACATAATTTTTAAGTCTGGGAGCAACATAACTAGATATTTCCCCCCTATTCTCAATTGTCTGATAAGATATACACCTATTTGCATTTACTCTGTATGGCTCTTCAATTGCAGCGGTAGGACAGCCATCGATGCAACGTGTACAACTCCCGCAATTTTCAGGAATTGGTTTATCATAATCGAGTTTAACATCAATAATAAGTTCTCCAAGAAAGAAGAAAGACCCCCTACCCGGAATTATCAACAAGCTATTCTTTCCAACAAACCCTATACCTGCCTGTGCAGCCCAAAAACGCTCTAAAACAGGAGCAGAGTCTGAGAAATATCTTCCTGAAATATTCGGTTGTCGGCCAAGTATAAATTCAAACAACTCTTTAAGCTTCCCTTTTATTACATCGTGGTAATCCTTACCATAAGCATAATATGCAAACTGAGGTGCATTAGTAGCCTGCTTATTATGAGGATAATAGTTAAGTGCAACAGATATAATCGATTTTGCACCTTCCACAAGCAATCTGGGATCTACTCTTTTATCGATATTTCGAGCCATATAATTCATATCCGCATGCCAGTTATCTGCAATCCATTTCATATAACGTTCCTCCTCACCACTATTGTTGGCACGAGAAATCCCACATGCATCAAACCCTAATCTTAATGCCTCTTTTTTTATTTCTTCTGAAAAAGTCATTTTAACTCAATTAAATAAGGAAAGCCTCCTCTTAAATCAAAAGTATAAAAAAATTGTCTAATTTTGCAGCAGTAACAGGCAACATGAGTCCTCCCATGACAGAACCTTCATTAAAAAATAAAACAATCCTATCCCTATTCTGGAGTTTCATTGATAAATTCGGGCAACAGATTCTCAATTTTTTGAGTATGCTAATATTAATGAACATTGTTGCAGCAGAAGATTATGGGAAAATTGGCTCACTTGCAGTTTTCATTGCATTCTCATCTATTCTTATCGACAGTGGATTTGGAAGAGCATTACTAAATCGACAAAATCTTACTAATAAAGATTATTCAACTGTTTTTATATTCAACGTTCTGTTTAGCCTACTTCTTTATTCCTTATTATTTATTTCTGCTCCATTTTTAGGAAAAGTTTTTCATTCTTCAGAGGTTACCCCAATTGCAAGAATTGTTTTCATATCCATAATATTAAATGGCTTGGGACTGATACAACAAACAATACTGACTAAAAAAGCCGACTTCAAAGGTCTCTCCAAGATAAATATTACATCACTACTAATTGCAAATATAATTGCAGTAGTATTGGCATTATATGGGTTTGGCGTTTGGGCTCTTGTTGCACAAATTTTACTTTACGCACTATTTCGCACAATATTCCTTTGGGTATATTCGAATTGGCGTCCAACGTTTTATTTCAGTGTCAACAGTTTAAAATCATTCTTCGCATTCAGCAGCAAACTACTTCTAACAAATACAATTTCCACAGTTGGAAATAATATTTACCCTAGTTTAATTGCACTATTTTACCCTATGAACCAAGTAGCCTACTTCAATCAGGCAAAAAAATATCAGGAAATACCATTTCTCACAATTTCCAATACTTTCCGTTCTGTTGCCATGCTTGTTCTTTCAGAGATAAACAGCGAGAGCGAAAGGATGAAAAGGGTTGTGAGCAAGATGATGAAATCTATCGCATTTATTGCATTCCCTCTCGGCTTTATTATGATTTTATTAGCAGAGTCTTTATTTTTCCTTTTTTTTAAAGATAAATGGCTTTCTGCAGTTCCATTTTTTCAAGCTCTTACTCTGGCAGGTATGATGTCTCCTTTTGTATATATTTTTAATGAGCTATTTATAGCCAAAGAGAGATCAACATACTTCCTGGGAGTTGAACTACTAAAGGCACTCCTGTTGATAGTGCTTATAGTTATTCTTTTACCTAAAGGGTTATTGGCATTAGCAGCAAGCTGGGTACTATATATTTTGGCAACACTCCTAATCTCTGTGACACTTTCGTCTAAACTAGTTAATTATAACCTATTAAACTTCATTAAAGATACAGTACCTTACATGCTCATTGCACTAATTTGCAGCCTCATATCATACTTTATAACAAAAAACATCTCTACCCCCATTCTGTATGTAACAATCAACACGTTAATTATTTTATCTCTATATATCATTACTTGCAAACTATTAAAACTAGAAATGATTAAAGAGATAGAGGAATGGCTTACAAAACAAAAGACATCTAAATGAAACAACTACTATTATATATCAAATATGCAATTCAATATTCAATTGATAATAAAACACTTAAACATCTTAAACAGTTTAAAAGATGGTATCATGACATGCATTCAGGAGAGACTACGATGAGCCTTGGTTTACCTTGGATGACATACGATGCCATAGATTTTCTGGAAGACATAACCTCTGTAGAAATGAATGTATTTGAGTGGGGATCGGGAGGTTCAACTCTCTTTTTTGCATCACGCTGCAAACAGGTTATTTCTGTAGAACACGATAAAGAGTGGAGTAAAGTACTAAATCATAAACTATTAGATCTTGGATATGAAAATGTGTTGCTAAAAGAAATTGAAGGAGAAAAAATTGATGATTACTTTAATCTGAATCCTGAAAATGCCGATGACTTTATTTCAAAAGATAATAAATCTTCGGGACTCTCTTATGAGAAATATGCAAAATCCATCAAACAGTATGATCTAAACTATTTCGATATAATAGTTGTAGATGGACGAGTAAGGAATGCTTGCATAAAGCAGGCTATTCCCCATATTAAAAAAGGAGGATATTTAATTGTGGATAATTCCGACAGGAGTTATTACCTATCGGAATTCAACTTTCTCAACAATAAAAATGAATGGGAAAAGAGAGAGTTTATGGGACCAGTGTTTTTTCAACACTCCTTTTCCAAAACATCTATATTCAGAAAACTCATTAATTAGCAAAAACGAAATCCAACTGTCTTCTTTCTAGATTTGCTCTAGCCACCTGAATTGTTACAGGTTGCCCTAATCGGTACTCCCTGTTTTTGCGACGACCAACAAGCCTGTAATTCTTCTCATCAAATTCATAGAAGTCATCATCAAGCTCTCTGATTGGAATCATTCCTTCACATTTATTTTCATTTATTTCAACATACAATCCCCACTCGGTAACGCCCGAGATAACACCGTCGTAAACCTTTCCCAGCTTATCAGACATAAACTCAACCTGCTTGTATTTTATAGAGTCGCGCTCTGCATTTGCAGCAATTTGCTCCATATCTGAACTATGCTTACACTCTGCTTCAAGAGATGACTGATCAACACTCTTTCCTCCTTCAAGGTAACGCTCAAGTAGCCGATGCACAAGCATATCGGGATACCTCCTTATTGGAGAAGTAAAATGAGTATAATGATCAAATGCCAGACCATAGTGCCCAACATTACTAGTAGAGTAAACTGCCTTCGACATTGTTCGAATTGCAATTGTTTCAATCAAATTTTCTTCTGGTTTTCCTTGCACTTTATCTAAGATAGAATTCAAACTCTTTGCTACATCTGTCTTGGTTCCGGATGTTTTCATCTTATGCCCAAATCTAAGAATGAACTGATTAAAATTATCTAGCTTCTCAGGGTCTGGAACATCATGAACCCTATAAACAAATGATTTTGCCTTTTTACCTTTAGGCACTTTACCTATTACCTCAGCAACAGTTTTGTTTGCAAGAAGCATAAACTCTTCAATCAAATGGTTCGCTTCTTTTCCTTCTACGAAATATACCCCAAGAGGCTTCCCTTTTTCATCCAAGTTAAACTTCACTTCATACCGTTCGAAATTAATCGCTCCATTAGCAAACCTTTTATCTCTTAACTGTTGCGCTAGCGAGTTTAGAATAAGTATTTCTTTAGAAAAATCACCTTTACCAGTTTCAATAATTGTTTGTGCATCTTCATAAGCAAGACGACTGTCTGATTTAATTACTGTACGTGCGATTCTAAAGTTTTTAATTTCTGCCTTTTCGTTCATATTGAAAATTACTGAAAAACAGAGCTTTTCTTCTTTTGGTCGCAAAGAACATATAAAGTTGCTCAACCTCTCGGGCAGCATAGGTATAGTACGATCTACAAGATAAATTGATGTTGCCCTGTTTTCAGCTTCTTTGTCAATCAAATCACCAGGTTTCACATAATGCGTCACATCGGCAATGTGCACACCTACTTCCCATAAATTTGGAGACAACTCTTTAAATGAAAAAGCATCATCAAAATCTTTTGCATCCTTAGGGTCAATAGTAAATGTAAAAACATCTCTAAAGTCCTCTCGTTTAGCAATCTCCTTTTCATCTATAGTTTCAGAAATCAAATCGGCCATTTTACTCACATTCTCCGGATAACTGTATGGCAAGTCATACTGTGCAAGTATAGCATGCATCTCAGTGTCATTATCTCCGGGTTTACCGAGTACATTTATTACTTTACCAACGGGGTTGTTTGCTTTTGCAGGCCACTCAACAATCTCTACAACCACTTTATCCCCATGTTTAGCTCCCATTAAATCTTCTTTGGGGATAAAAATATCATTAGACAAAAACTTACTGTCCATGACCAGAAAGGCAAAATGCTTTTGCACCTCTAATACTCCTACAAAACGAGTTTGCTTGTGCTCAATTATCTCAACAACCGTACCCTCAGTTTCGGCCCTTTTTCTCTTTGCAAGTAACTGCACCCTTACCCGGTCGCCATTCATAGCATGCTTGCTATTCCGTTCTGGTATGTAGATAATATTACCATCGTCATCTGGAACAAAGAAGTTCTTTCCATTACTTCTTCTCTCAAATCTACCATCGAGCATCAATCCCCTATTATTTATCCGAAATCTTCCGCGTGAAGACTCAAGCAGAATCTCTTCGTCGCGGAGTTTATCAAGAACTTTCACAAGTACTTTCCTACCCTCTTCTCCACGAACATCTATTGCTGCTGCAATCTGTTTATAATTAAATTGCTTATCATTATTATCTTTCAGAAATTCTGTAACTGATAGGGTTAAATCTTTTTTCTTTGGTTTAGCCACAGGTTCAGGCTGGCTAGATTTTTTGCTCATAATGCTTATTATTTTGAATACTATTGCTACTAAAACAAACTAAAAGTATATTTAGTTATGCAAAGTAATAAAAATATTGTTTTAAAACGTGTATTACTGCCAATACATTTAATTTACAAACTAATTTTCTAATACTGAAGTTATAACTATTTTTGTTTCAGAAAATATATGGTATGGAAAATAAGAGAGTACTTATTACAGGTGCAAGTGGTTTTATAGGTAGCACAGCTGTTGACAAAGCGCTTGAGCTAGGCTTCGAAACTTGGGCAGGCATACGCAAAAGTAGCAGCAGAGAATTCCTTAAAGACAAACGCATAAGGTTTGTTGACCTGCAATACAATCACCCTGAAGCAATGAAAAGTCAGCTAACCAAAATAGTTAGCAAGCATGGAAAATTCCACTACATAATTCACATTGCAGGACTCACAAAGGCACGTCACACTTCAGAGTTTTATAATGTAAATTTTTTGCAAACCCGCCAACTGGTAGAGAGCTTAATTGAAATTGATGCTGTTCCCGAAGTTTTTGTACTGATGAGCTCACTAAGTGTTATGGGGCCAGGTGACGAGATTAATTACACACCTATTAAAGCAGATGACAAACCCAATCCTGATACAGTATATGGCAAGAGTAAACTTAAAGCTGAAAATTGGATAAAGGGCTTAAACAACTTTCCTTATCTTATAATTCGCCCAACAGGTGTTTATGGTCCACGAGATAAAGATTATTTGATTTTAATAAAAACGGTGAAAAGAGGATTTGGTATAAGTGCAGGACTAAATAAACAAATGCTTTCATTCATATACAGTGAGGATTTGGTAGAAGTTATTTTTAAACTATTAGATATAGGAATAAAAAGGAAAGAATATATTGTTTCAGATGGCGACTGCTATACAGATACCGAATTTAACAGGATAGTAATGGATGTCCTCAAAAAGAGAAACATCTTAAACATCAAAGTCCCATTATTTATAGTGAAATCGGCCGCTTATGTAAGTGAGAAAATTGCATCAATGCTTCACACTGTGCCAACTTTTAATCGCGACAAATTCCGAATCATGAAACAGCGTAACTGGTCGTGTGACATATCACCACTGCAACAGGAGATCAACTTTATACCTAGATATAGATTAAAGGAGGGTATAAACAAAACAATTGAGTGGTACAAAGAAAACAGCTGGCTTTGAGAACTCATCCATTTATTGTACTTTTGTTTTAATAAATTATATTGTTGGTATTAAGATAGATTAATCTTATGAAGATAGCGCTAATAGGTTATGGCAAAATGGGCCACGAAATAGAAAAAGTGGCTCTTGAAAGAGGTCACCAGATAGTTTGTATAGTAGATATCGATGAGAATGAGAAGTTCCATTCTCCTGAATTTAAGAGTGCAGATGTTGCAATTGAATTCACAACACCACAAAGTGCTCTGGAGAATTACAAGCAAGCATTTGACTCTGATATACCTGTTGTATCAGGAACCACAGGATGGCTTGAGCATATTGACGAAATTAAAAATGAGTGCAATAATAATGGAAAAACCTTTTTCTACGCCTCAAATTTCAGTCTTGGAGTCAATTTGTTTTTTGCACTCAATAGATATCTTTCCAAACTAATGGATAAATTTCCTTCATATGAAGTAGAGATGGAAGAGACCCATCATATTCATAAACTTGATGCTCCGAGTGGTACAGCAATAACTCTAGCAGAAGATATTTTGTCTAATATAGAAAGGAAAAACAACTGGGCTCTATATGACGACTCAGAAGACAATCAAGCACATAACAAATCTGATGTTATTAGAATTAAAGACTACCGTGAAGGAGAAGTACCAGGAATCCACACGGTTATATATGAATCTGAAGTAGACAGCATCAAAATTACACATGACGCAAAAAGCCGAAAAGGATTTGCTTTAGGAGCTGTACTAGCAGCAGAATTCACCAAAGATAAAAAAGGGTTTCTTGGAATGCAAGATCTGTTAGGTAACTTGTAATAGTTGGTTCTAATTAATTATTATTATGACAATAAAAGAACGTTTTGATCTGGCATCAAAAAGACAATGGCTTTGGTTTGCAATTTGGACAGTAATAACAATACTTTTTTCTTTCTGGGCTAACTCTGCTTGGATACTACTGCTAATTTTACTTTTACTTGATATCTACATCACCAAATTTATACCTTGGGGGTTTTGGAAGAAGTCTAAAAACAATGTTTTTAGAAAGACAATGGAATGGGTAGACGCAATAGTGTTTGCACTAATAGCTGTTTATTTTATAAACACATTTTTCTTTCAAAACTATCAGATTCCCACATCTTCTCTCGAAAAATCTTTACTTGTAGGAGACTTCTTGGCAGTCAGCAAACTTAGCTACGGCCCGAGAGCCCCAATAACCCCTCTTTCGTTTCCATTGGCCCAGCATACTATGCCAGTAACTGGTGGCAAGTCATACATAGATAGGCCCCAATGGAAATACAACAGATTAAAAGGCTTTGGAGAGGTTGAAAGAAACGACATTGTGGTATTCAACTTCCCAGTTGGAGATACAGTTGCATTAAATCAACAAGGAGTAGACTTTTACACATTAGCAAAACATCACCCTAACGGTGGCTTGGGTGTTCGCTCAGATGTACGTAGTTATGGCAAAATAGTTTACCGTCCGGTTGACAGACGCGAAAATTATGTAAAACGTTGTATTGGACTTCCAGGCGAAACTATTGAATTGAAAAATGATTCTGTCTATATAGATGGCAGCTACTTGCCCAACCCAAGCTTGTCTCAGCACAATTATATGATTCACACAGATGGAACTCAAATTGCGGCTGAAATATTCAGCAATATGGGCATCAACAAGGCCGATTATTTTACTCAAAACAATTATGGTCAGATGGTGCCAAGATCGCAAGACTTAACGGATGTTGACAGTCTAAGTTTATCAATATTCAATCTTAAGTCACGTAATGGAAATAATGGTCGTATTTACTTCAGTATTCCAATGACAAATGCAATGGTAGAAGAGATGATGGCAAAACCATTTGTATGGGATGTCATCAAGGAGCAAGAGCTACCTGGCTCAAGCTATTACTTCCCTCTTAATTATGATCATAACTGGACACGCGACAGTTATGGTCCGCTTTGGATACCTCAAAAAGGTGCAACTATTACATTTGACACAGACATCGATTATAAAGTTGCAACTTACGAGAGATGCATAAAAAATTATGAAGGTAACGAATTCGACTATCGTGATGGAATGGTCTATATTAATGGCGAACAGACCGACTCCTACACTTTTAAATTCGACTATTACTTCATGATGGGTGATAACAGACACAATTCAGCCGATTCGCGTAGCTGGGGCTTTGTTCCTGAAGATCATATTGTAGGAAAACCTATGCTCATATGGCTTTCATTAGAAAAAGACAAAGATTGGTTTAAAGGCAGAGTAAGATGGAATCGTCTTTTCCGTAGCGCAAAAATACCGGCATGATGCCATCAGATTCAAAACAAATAACAATTCTTTCATCACTTTATTTAGCACCTGTAGAGTATTATTCATCACTCTACAGGAGTGAATCTGTTGTAATTGAGATTAATGATAATTATCAGAAACAATCATATCGCAATCGGTGTACTATAGCCGGTGCAAATGGTCCTCTTTCATTAAGCATTCCTATTGTGAAGCCCGAGAAGTCTAAAAATAGGATGAAAGACATTCGTATAGCAGACCATGGTAATTGGCAACACTTGCACTGGAATGCTATTATTTCTGCATACAATTCCACTCCTTTTTTTCAGTATTATGAAGACGACTTCCGCCCTTTTTATGAAAAGAAGATTGAATATCTTCACGATTTAAATGAAGAACTTCGACATCTTATATGCCACTTCATAGGTATTGAAAACAAAATTAGCTATTCTCAAACCTATATCAAGCAAGAAATTGAGGGATATACAGATTTAAGAGAAAAGATTCATCCAAAGAAAGAGTCAGATTTCAAAACAGAACCATATTATCAGATTTTTGCATCTAAACATGGGTTCATCAATAACTTAAGTATACTCGACCTTCTTTTTAATATGGGAAATGAAGCACGGTTATTTCTCTGACTTTAACAATTTTATATATCTTTGCAACCAAATAAAGACAACTTAAATAATTATGAATAATAAAAGAAGAGTACGCTTTGCGCCTAGTCCCACCGGACCGTTACATATTGGAGGTGTTCGTACTGCATTATATAACTACCTATATGCCAAACAACAAGGTGGTAATTTTATACTTAGAATAGAAGATACTGACTCCACTAGGTTTGTTGAGGGAGCAGAAGAATATATTCAAGAAACATTTAATTGGCTTGGACTCGAATTTGATGAAAGCCCACTTAAAGGAGGAGATTATGGTCCCTACAAACAATCGGAGCGTAAAGATATTTATAAAAAATATGTAGATCAGCTTTTGCAAGACAATGCAGCTTATATCGCTTTTGATACTCCTGCAGAGCTGGATGCAAAGAGAGCTGAAATTGCCAACTTTCAGTACGATGCATCTACAAGAGAAAGCATGAGAAACTCACTCAACCTCTCGGCCGAAGAGACTAAGTCACTAATAAATGACGGAGCTCAATATGTGGTTCGCATAAAGGTTGAACCCGGTCATGACATTATTGTGAATGATATGATACGTGGTGAGGTAATCATCAACTCATCAATTCTGGATGATAAAGTAATTTATAAGTCGGCAGATGAATTACCCACCTACCACCTTGCCAATGTGGTAGATGACTATTTAATGGAAATAACCCATGTTATCAGGGGAGAGGAATGGCTACCTTCTGCACCACTTCATGTATGGTTATATAAAAGTTTAAACTGGGAAGAAGGAATGCCCCAGTTTGCACATCTGCCTCTACTTTTAAAACCAGATGGTAAGGGCAAATTGAGTAAACGTGATGGAGATCGTTTAGGTTTTCCTGTATTTCCTCTTGAATGGAAAGATCCTGCAACAAATGAAATCTCATCGGGGTATCGAGAATCGGGATACCTACCAGAGGCAATCATCAACTTTCTTGCCTTTCTTGGTTGGAACCCTGGCACAGAACAGGAATTATTTTCTATAGAAGAACTGGTTGAAGCATTTTCATTTGAACGTTGCAGCAAGAGCGGTGCAAAATTTGATCTTGAGAAAGCAAAATGGTATAACCATCAATATATTATCAAGATGCAAGATGAAGATGTTGCAAAACAATTTGATCCTATACTCAAAGAAAAAGGAATAGATGTATCCTTTGATAAGATAGTATCTGTTGTTTCAATGCTTAAAGAGCGTGTTCATTTTATTGAAGAGTTATGGGACCAATCTTCATTTTTCTTCTTAACACCAGAGAACTACGACGAAAAAACAGTTCGCAAACGCTGGAAGCAAGATAGTCACAAGCAAATGCAAATGCTCACAGAGCTACTACAACAAACTGATGATTTTTCGAGTGCTAACCTCGAGTCGGTAGTTAAGAATTGGATACAGTCTAACGAGCTGCATATGGGTAATATAATGAACGCTTTCCGCCTTGCGATTGTTGGAGAAAGCAAAGGTCCTCACATGTTCGATATAACCGAATTAATAGGCAAAGAAGAGACTATAAAAAGGATGGAGCTAGCCCTTGACAGACTCCCGAAGAGTGAAGAATAACAAAACTTGCGAAAACTATGGAGATTGATTTTGTAGTGACCTGGGTAGATATGGACGACCCAAAATGGAAGGAAGATTTTAAAAAATATTCAGGCAAAATTGACAATTCTAAAAACGAAGTTTCAGAAGCGCGTTTTAGAGATTACGGCTTTCTGAAATATTGGTTCAGAGGCGTAGAAAAATTTGCTCCTTGGGTTAGAAAAGTTCATTTTGTAACAAGTGGACAAAAACCCGAATGGTTAAATGAAAATCACCCAAAATTATCTCTTATAAATCATTCAGACTACATACCTGCAAAATATCTGCCTGTATTCAACTCTTCGCTAATTGAGATATATCTACATAAAATCCCCGGGTTGGCTAACCAGTTTGTATATTTCAACGATGATTTTTTCATTATTAAGGATATCACCAAAGAGAGGTTTTTTAAAAACGGACTCCCAAATGATATAGCTGCCTTTCGCCACAACTCAGGAATCGGATTATGGTCTAAGTGCTTAAAGAATAACATCCGAGTCATCAACGAGCGGTTTGACAAACGTGAGGTTCTGCATCGCGATCATGAGAAATGGTTTCATCCTTCCTACGGCAAGAAAGCCAATATTACCCGTCTGCTCAAACCTTACAGAAAATTTGCAACACTAATCACTCCACATAATGCACAACCTTACCTAAAATCGACCTTCGAAGAGGTATGGGGTTACGCTGGGGACAAACTTACCAAAGCTTCAGAGAATCGTTTCAGAAGTCCTGAGGACTACACACAAGAGTTGTTTCGCACTTGGCAAATCTGCCAATCGAATTTTGAGCCTTACAATACTTACAAAGACACAAAGATGTTTCCATTAGTCCTTAGGTCAAAGCAAGCTATACGAGCTATTTATGACCAAAAATACAAGCTTATCTGTTTAAATGACAATGCTCATATTAGGAATTACGAAAGAGTTATGAAAGAGCTTGAAAAGGCTTTTGAGACAATACTTCCAGAGAAATCAGGATTTGAAAAATAGATCAAGCTCTAAAAACTTCAACTTCTATAGCTCAAAAGATGATTTTTCAGGAAACAAGCTCTCTAGAAACGGTTTTATTTTTATTCGGTCGGTATCTTTAGCTCTTTGATTATCGTTAAGACAAAAAAGATCTGGATTGTACCTTTTCATATATTTATAATAGTTTTTTGAAGAGACATTTATTCGGCTTGACTGTTTTCTTCCAACGTACTTTAGATGCGCCTTTCCAGCTGCAAGTGCGTAATATGAAATTGTTGAACGATGCAAATCGCCATATTTTCTTGTATGACTTAAAACAGATTCCTTAACCTTAGACGCAAACAAATTTTCTATTGCATATTTATATGTAGACCTGTTATATGCATCGGCATTGTGATGTGGAATCCCTGAGTAATAAATACCAAATTCATTTTCGATATATTTCGCTCCATCAGTAACCATCGTAATGTATTGCCCTAACTTCTTACCAAGAAACTTTTTAATTTTGTAATGATTTTTCCTAAAGAACTTTTTCTTTAATCTTACTATTGCAAGACCATCATCTTTGAAGAAGTATTCTTGCGAGAGTTCATTATTGAAAAACATGTCATCATTAACTAACAGAAATCGCTCTTCTAGATTTGGAATTTTATAAAGAAAATATTCAATTACACTAGAATTAAAACAAGGTAAAGCCTCCTCAGGTATTATCTCTTTATGATCGACAATCTTTACTAACGGATTATCTCTTTTGAGCCATTGGGGATATTGATCATCAGTAACAATATATATTTTATTTATCCAAGGTATGTTTTTTTCAACTGACCTAAGTGAGTATTTTAATTCATCATTACTAACATACCTTCCTTTATTGTTTTCTTCAGACTTATCGTCTAAAATACCGGTGAAACTGCGTTTTTTCTCAAACCATTTTGGATCGTTCCCATCAACCCATAGGTAAACCAGATCAATTTTAAAATTTGTCAAAACACTAATAGTTATTAATTCAATGCAAAAGTAATATTTAAAATTTGTATTTTTGCATTCTAATGTAGAATTCAATTGACATGAAACATGTAGTTTAAGTAACTGAAAAACAATCAACAGTTTCACTTGTTCTATTTACATTAACCAAAACAAATTGATAGAGGTAATGAAATCATCAGATAATAAACCTAAGAGAAAGAGAACAAGAATAAAAACTAGGATTTTTGTTCCTCTCGTCTTTGTTACAGCGATACTTTTTATTACATATATATTCCCTCGACAAGGTAGTTTTAAATATACTTTTAACGAAGGAAGACCCTGGCAGTATGGACTTCTGACTGCTCCATTTGACTTTCCTATATATAAACCCGCAGATCTGCTTAAAGCCGAACAGGATAGTATTTTGGAATATTACGAACCTTATTTTGAGGTTAACGAGGATATAGTGCTAAATTCATTAGCAAATTTTGATGCAGATGCAAACCTAAATACAAGACTTTCGGAGCTATCTCCAGAATATAAATTATACATCCGAAATAGTTTGAAGGAGATTTATGCAACAGGAATTATGAGATCTGATGACTATGACAGAATTAAAAATTCTAAAACTGGCGCATTACGACTTCGCAAAGGTAATGTTGCTGAATCAAGAGATATAGAATCGTTCTTCACCATTCGCTCTGCATACGAGAAAGTAATGAATGAAACACCCGAAGGTGTGTATGACAGTGTTTTAAAGTCGGCTAATATTAATGAATACATAAGTGAGAATATTATATACGATGCAGTATTTTCAGAAAAAGCACGATTAGAATTTATTCAACAAGTTGATATAAGTCGGGGTATGGTACAGCAGGGCCAACGAATTATTGATCAAGGAGAAATTATTGATTCACGCACTTACAATATCCTTTCTTCGTTGAAACAAGTTTCTGATGAACGAAGTGGTGGTACATACAAAGGCACATGGAAATTGATAGGGCAGTTTGTTTTGATTCTGTTCATGTTTGCTTCATTTTATATGTATCTTCTATATTTCAGGCCAACTGAATACAGAAACAGGATGCATGTAGTTTTTATGTTACTGTTGATAGTATTATTTGTAGGTCTCACAGCACTTACTATACATCTCGATCTATATAATGTGTATATAATTCCTTTTACAATAGTTACAATATTGATAAGAACATTTATCGACTCCCGAACTGCTCTATTTGCTAGTCTAATAACAATCATATTAAGTGCGTTAATGGTTCAGTTTCCTTTTGAGTTTATTGTACTTCAGATATCTGCCACAATGGTATCTATATTTATGTTAAAAGAATTATCTGAGCGCTCACAATTAATAAGAAGTTCTTTCTTTATCCTTTTTACTTACTCGTTTGTATATCTTGGTTTGGTAATGTATCAGGAAGGTAATGTTACCGAAGCAAACTGGGTGATGCTCATCTACTTTCTCATTAACTTTATCCTTATTATGTTCTCATACTCACTCATATACCTGGTTGAGAAATCATTTGGTTTCATCTCGGGTGTTACTCTTGTTGAGCTATCTAACATAAATAAACCTTTGCTTAAGGAACTGTCTGAGAAGACACCGGGAACATTCCAGCACTCTTTGCAGGTATCTAACCTGGCAATGGCCGCTGCAATTAAACTTGGGGCAAATGCTTCGCTCATCAGAACGGGAGCTTTATATCATGATATTGGCAAAATGGTAAATCCGGCTTTCTTTACCGAAAACCAGGCTCCAGGAATGAACCCACATGCCGGTCTCCCCTACGAGGAGAGTGCCCGAATCATTATCAATCATGTGAAGGATGGAGTAAAGATTGCTCAAAAAAACAATATCCCTCAACAAATAATCGATTTTATCGAAACTCACCATGGTACAAGTATGCCTAAGTATTTCTACAACTCTTGGAAAAATGCAAATCCGGGCAAAGAAGCTAACGAGGCTAATTTCCGTTACCCAGGTCCTAACCCTTTTACTAAAGAAGGTGCAATTATGATGATGGCCGACTCGGTTGAAGCAGCATCGCGAAGTCTCCCCTTGTATAACGAAGAGACGATTCGCGAACTTGTTGATAAGATAATTGATTCTCAACTGAACGAAGGGTATTTTAAATTAGCTCCCATCACTTTCAGAGATATTCAAACAGTAAAGGATGTATTTGTAGATAAACTTATGACTATATACCACACCAGAATAGCTTATCCTGAGTTAGCTAAGCCATAACTACTACTCCCATTCTATTGTAGCGGGTGGCTTAGAAGAAACATCATAAACCACTCTATTGACACCCGGCACTTTATTTATTATTTCATTAGACACCTTAGCAAGAAATTCATAAGGCAAACGAGCCCAGTCGGCTGTCATTGCATCTTTTGATGTTACTGCACGCAATGCAATTGTGTTTTCGTATGTGCGCTCGTCACCCATTACTCCTACCGACTGCACAGGTAGTAATATTGCTCCTGCTTGCCAAACTTCGTTATACAAACCTGCAGCACGTAACTCAGAAATAAAAATATCATCGGCTTCTTGAACAATGCGTACCTTATTAGGAGTTATTTCACCCAGAATACGAATTCCAAGCCCAGGCCCAGGAAAAGGGTGGCGATGAATTAAATTTGGCTGCATACCCAGCTCCAATCCAATCTTACGTACCTCGTCTTTAAAAAGCAACTTGAGTGGCTCACACAACTTAAGATTCATCTTTTCGGGCAAACCACCAACATTGTGATGACTCTTTATGGTAACTCCTGTAATAGAGAGTGATTCAATTATATCAGGATATATTGTCCCTTGTGCTAACCATTTTATATCTTTAAGCTTTACAGCCTCAGAATCAAAAACATCAATAAACCCTTTTCCTATTATTTTTCTTTTCTTCTCAGGATCGGTTACACCCTCAAGTTCTTTGTAGAAATAATTCTTAGCATCAACTCCAATTACGTGTAATCCGAGATGCTCATAATCCCTTAGAACATTTTCGAACTCATTTTTACGCAATAATCCATGATCGACAAATACACAAGTAAGATTTTCTCCAATTGCTTTATTTAGCAATACAGCTGTTACCGAAGAATCTACACCTCCCGATAGTGCAAGTATAACTTTTTCGTTGCCAATTGTTTCTCTCAATTCATGTACAGTTGATTCAATAAAAGAAGCAGGTGTCCAGTCACGTTTCATTCCACAAACTGTAAGGAAATTGTCTAACAAAGCAATGCCCTGCTCTGTATGAAATACTTCGGGGTGAAACTGAACTCCCCATGTCTTTTCATTCTTAATACTATAAGCTGCCCATTCTACATCTTCAGTTGAAGCTGCCAGGGTAAAATTCTCAGGAGCGTTTACAATGGTATCACCATGCGACATCCATACTTGGCTATTCTGCTTAAGATTTCCGAATAACTTGTCGTTTTTATCAAATATATTTAGATGTGCACGACCATACTCTCTGCTATCTGGTTGAGAAACTTCTCCTCCTGCAAGATTCACCATCAACTGTGCCCCATAGCAAATTCCCAATATCGGGTATTTACCTCTTATATTAGATAAATCGGTCTTGAATGCATCCTCATCATTAACTGAGAATGGGCTACCAGATAAGATAACCCCTTTAACTGAATCATCTCCAAAAGGAAATTTATTATATGGAACAATCTCACAATAGGTTTTTAAGTCTCTAACTCGTCTTCCAATAAGTTGCGTAGTCTGTGATCCGAAATCTAGGATTATTATTTTTTCGTGCATAATGCTTAATTCTATGTTTAAGAATGCAAAGATAAGAAAAGTATGAAACTGATTTATTTGAAAACAAGAAAAGAATATACTTTATAAGTTAATATGTTGTTCTAAATTTACTCTGTCGTATTTGTTTACTTAATCGTTTATACGTCTTACCTTACCCTAATATAAAAGAGCGTTATAAGAGCATGGTAAGAACAAGGTAATAGTGAGAGATGAGCGAAGTTTGAACAAAACAATAAGAATGAAGTAAATTTATTATTGCTTAGAGTTTTTTCTTATCTTTGAATTCAGAATTTGAGCAACATGAAATTGAAATATATATTATTTGTAATATTATTGGGCATTTTTCAGCAGTCGCTGTTGGCGCAGACATTAGATGATGCAAGAGAATGGTATCTTGAGGGAAGATATGCCGAAGCATTACCTGTATTCATGGCAGAATATCAGACTAATCAGAATGATGCTCCTCTTAATCAATGGCTGGGTGTAAGTTTATTTAAAACTGGTCGGATATTAGAGGCGGAGCAATATCTAAAATATGCGTCTGAGAAAAAAATTCCTGAATCGTATCTGTCGCTTGGTGAATTGTATGTTAGACTTTATAGATTTGAAGAGGCTGAGAAAGAATTTGAGAAATATCAGCGTGTCAACCGTAGAAACAGTGAAGCGCTTGAGCGTTTAGATTTGGCTCGTGAATACTCAACCAAAATTCAAAGAGCTGTAAATCGTGCAGAGGACATTCAAATAATAGATAGTTTAGTGCTTCCTAAGAAAGAATTTTTAAACGCATATAATCTAAGTATTACTTCTGGTTCTATAATGCCTATTAATGAGTTCTTCAAAGACCAGCCTCTTAATAATAAAACTCTGTTTCTAAATGAGAGGAAGGATAAAATATATTACTCTTCAGGTGAAAGTGACACTAACCTTTTTACAATGGAGAAGCTACTGGACACATTTGGTAATGAAAAACAGCTGCCTTCTTCTATTAACGACGCCGGTAGCCAGGCCTACCCATTTGTTTTGAGTGATGGACTAACTATTTATTTTTCTTCAACAGGACATGAATCATATGGTGGTTATGATTTATTTGTAACTAGATATAATTTGTCAAACGACACATACCTGTCTCCTAATCAATTGAATATGCCTTTTAATTCTCCGTTTAACGATTACCTAATGGTTGTGGATGAAGAAAAGGGTATCGGTTGGTTTACATCTGACCGTTATCAACCCGTTGACTCTGTTTGTGTTTACACTTTTATTCAAAATGAAAGAATAAGCTTACTTGAAAGTGATGACTTCAACTATATGATAAGCAGGGCTAAAATAAACTCAATTGCCGACACATGGAAAGAGGGATACGACTATAATAATTTACGTATGTTAGCGCGTGAGAAATCAGAACAACTTGAAACAAATAGTGGTGATTTTGCGTTTGTTATAAATGACAATTCAACTTATCATACTCTCTCAGATTTCAGAAGCAGTAATGCTAGATCAATATTTGCACAAGCATTGGGCTTAGAACAACAACTTGAGAATATTGTAAATGAGTTGAATGAAAAACGTGAACAATACTCTTCAGTAGGAGGTAATAACAGTAGTCTGAGATCTTCTATTCTAGAGCTGGAAAAAGTCTCTGAGACATTATATCTTGAAACTAAGAGATTGAAAATACAGGCAAGGAATGATGAGATAAGAAATTACTTTAACTAAAAAATCGATATATGACTCTTCACATTATTGTTGTAATTTCTGTAATAGTATTGGGAATACTTTTTTTGCTGATTGAAATATTTTTACTTCCCGGTATTAGTATTGCTGGTATTGCCGGAGCAATATTCCTTGTAGGAGGAATTATTTATTCGTACATGTTTCTGGGGAGTACTGCCGGAAATATATCATTAGCGGCTTCTGCTGTAGCGCTTGGACTAACATTCTTTGGCCTTCTGAAATCTAAATCGCTGGACAGGATTTCACTTAACACAAACATTGATGATAAGGTAGATAATAGCTATTTACTAAAAATTGCAGCGGGCGACACAGGTGTTGCTATCTCTAGATTAAACCCTATAGGTAAAATATTAGTTAATGATATTATTGCCGAAGGTAAATCTTTTGATGGTGAATTCATTGAAGAAAACACTGAGATTGTCGTTACTAAAGTGGAAACATATAACGTTCTTGTTAAAAGAAAATAGTACTATTGTGTGCAATTATATACGCATATATTTAATAGTATAAATACAGAAACAACATATTATTAACTACCTAAATTAAATTATTATGGTATTTTCAGTTCCTCTTATTATTACAATTGCGGTAATAGTAATTTTTCTACTAATATTTTTTCATTACGTACCTTTCTTCCTTTGGATTAATGCACTTTCTGCAGGGGTTCGTATCTCATTGATTCAACTTTTTCTAATGCGTTTACGCCGTGTGCCACCTCATACAATTGTGTATGCAATGATTGAGGCTCATAAGGCTGGACTAAGGAGTATAACACGTGACGATCTGGAAGCTCACTATTTGGCAGGAGGCAAGGTTGAAGATGTCGTTCATGCATTGGTTTCAGCATCTAAGGCTAATATTGATCTTACATTCCAAATGGCAACTGCTATAGATCTTGCAGGACGTAATGTTCATGAAGCAGTGCGTATGTCAGTTAACCCAAAAGTAATTGATACACCTCCTGTATCGGCTGTGGCAATTGATGGTATACAGCTAATTGCTAAAGCACGTGTAACTGTACGTGCAAACATCAGACAACTTGTTGGAGGTGCAGGCGAAGAAACGATTCTTGCACGTGTTGGCGAAGGTATTGTTTCATCTATTGGTTCTTCAGTTTCTCATAAGTCTGTGTTAGAAAATCCAGATTCAATATCAAAAGTTGTTCTTAAAAAGGGACTTGATGCAGGAACTGCGTTTGAGATTCTTTCTATTGATATTGCCGATATTGATATAGGTAAAAATATTGGAGCGGTACTACAGATGGATCAGGCTCAGGCAGATAAGAATATTGCTCAGGCACGTGCAGAAGAAAGACGTGCGATGGCAATTGCTCTTGAGCAGGAAATGAAAGCAAAAGCTCAGGAAGCAAGAGCTAAAGTAATTGAAGCCGAAGCAGAGGTTCCAATTGCAATGGCTGAGGCTTTCAGAAATGGTAATCTTGGGATAATGGATTATTATAGAATGGAAAATATTCAGTCTGACACTGAAATGCGTGAGTCTATTGCTAGACCACAGGGTGAAAGCGGAAATAAAAATAATAAGTAAATAATGAGAATAATACCTGAATCGGAATTAATAATTAATTCCGACGGAAGTGCATTTCATCTTCATATTACACCTGATCAACTCTCTGATAAGATTATTATGATGGGTGATCCTGGAAGAGTGACGATGACTGCCTCCTTCTTTGATACAATAGAATGTGACGTTGAAAGTCGCGAATTCCACACAGTTACCGGTACATATAAAGGCAAGCGTATTACTGCGCTATCTCATGGTATAGGTACAGACAATATCGATATAGTTGTTACCGAACTTGATGCTTTGGCCAATATTGATTTTAAATCCAGAACGGTTAATGAAGATTTCAAACAACTAACCATGGTGAGAGTTGGTACTTCGGGTGGAATGCAGCCTCACTGCCCGGTTGGAACCTATGTTGTTTCTGAAAAGTCTATTGGCTTTGATGGACTTATTCATTACTACAAAGACTCTAAAACTGTTAGAGAAGAAGATTTTGAAGATGCATTTCAGAAACATGTTAATTGGTCGCCATTCCACTGCTTACCATATGTAGTTAGCTCAGACGAAGAGTTAGTAGAGCGTATAGGTCATGACATGATTAGAGGTGTTACGATATCGGCTACCGGTTTTTACGGACCCCAGGGAAGATATGTTCGTCTGCCCCTAGCTGATCCTAACCTAAACTCAAAGATTGAATCTTTTCGTTTTGGGGAGCACTCAATTACTAATTATGAAATGGAGAGTTCTGCAATTGCAGGTTTATCTAAACTAATGGGCCACAAGGCTATGACTGTTTGCACTATTATAGCCAATCGTGTTGCCCTAGAATCTGACACCGATTACACAGGATCGATTGAAGATCTAATTAAAATTGTATTAGAAAGAATTTAGTTCTAAGTCTATCAAATTATAGAATAATGAGAAAAATTATATCCTTATTGCTGTTTGTAGTTAACTTGACTGCTTTTGCACAGCAAAACCCAGCACTTCCGGTTGACCCGGAAGTCAGAACAGGCAAATTGGAGAATGGTTTGACATATTATATTCGTCACAACAGTCTTCCAGAAAACAGGGCCGACTTTTATATAGCCCAGCGTGTAGGTTCAATGCAGGAAGAAGATAACCAGGCTGGACTTGCTCACTTCTTAGAGCACATGGCTTTTAACGGGACAAAAAACTTTCCTGGTAAAAGAATGCTTAATTACCTACAAGACAATGGTATTAAATTTGGCACAAACATTAATGCTTATACATCTTTTGATGAAACTGTATATTATTTGACCAATATTACTACCACAAATGCAAATCTTATGGACTCTGCACTATTGGTACTTTACGATTGGTCGTCAGCCATCTCTCTTGAAGAGGAAGAGCTAGAGAATGAACGTGGTGTAATACGTGAAGAGTGGCGAACTAGAGGGGGTGCACAGCAGAGGCTATGGGATCAGTTATTACCGAAAATGTATCCCGATAGTAAGTATGCGCACAGAATGCCTATTGGTAGTATTGATGTTATTAACAACTTTAAACCCGAAGAGATTAGAGCATATTATCATAAATGGTATCGTCCGGATCTGCAAGGTATTATAGTTGTAGGTGATTTTGATGCTGATGAAATGGAACAGAAAGTAATCGACCTGTTTTCTACCATACCTCTTGATACAGATATAGCAGAGCGAAAATATTATCCTGTTCCTGATAACAAAGAACCTGTTGTAGCAATTGCTACTGATAAAGAGGCAAGAAGTACAAGTATTATGATGTTTTATAAGCATGATGCTATGCCTGATGAAATAAAAAACACTCAGGCCGGCTACTTAACTCAATATATATTAAATGCTGCTTCGGCAATGATGAATCAGCGATTTGATGAAATATTGCAGAAACCCGATGCACCTTTTACTTCTGCTTACGCATATGATGGCGACTACTTTGTTGCCAAAACTAAAGATGCATGGACTGTTGTAGCAGGAAGTGCCGAAGATAAGATTGAAGATGCACTTGCTGCTATGGTGCGTGAATCTGAAAGGGCTAAGCAATATGGTTTTACTGCTGGAGAATATGAGATTGCGAGAACAAATATTCTAAAAAATTACGAGGATTCTTACAACAATCGCGACAAACAGAGAAATTCTACTTATTCAAATGAATATGTAAGGGCTTTTACCGATGGTGAACCTATTCCGGGTATTGAGTTTGAATATCAATTTATACAAGCTGTTGCTCCTAACATTCCTGTTGAAGCTATAAATCAGACTATTCAACAACTTATTGGTGATGAGAACATTGTAATTGCAATTACTGGTCCTGATAAAGAAGAGTTGGTTTATCCTTCAGAAGAAAGCTTACTTGCAGTATTAAGTGAGGTGAAAAGTGAAACTATTGAGCCTTATACAGGCGAGGTTATTGACGAACCACTTGTTTCTAATCCTCCTGCACCTGGTAAGATTGTAAAAGAAGAAAGAGATGAAGAGCTGGATGCTACTGTATGGACTCTTGCAAACGGCATTAAAGTTGTTCTTAAAAACACCGATTTCAAGAATGATGAGATACTTATGACTGCAAGTAGTGTAGGTGGTTTTTCTCAGTATGCAATGCAAGATCCGCTTAACAGTAAAATGATGGGGTCTATTATCACTTTGGGTGGTGTTGGGAATTTCAGTGCTACAGATTTACCTAAAGTTCTGGCAGGTAAGACAGCTTCTGCAGCTCCTTCAGTTTCGCTTACAACTCAAAATTTTAGTGGATCTTCTTCAATTAAAGATTTTGAAAGTATGATGCAGCTCGTTTATCTATACTTTACATCACCACGTAAAGATAGCGACGCGTTTTTGTCGTATGCTCAACGTAGAGAGACTGCACTCAAAAATCAGGAAGCTGAACCAATGGTTGCATTTAGCGATTCGATAAATTCTGCATTATATGGTGACAATCCTCTTTCGGTAAGAGTAAAAGCAGATGACATAAAAAAGCTAGATTATGATAAGATTATGTCTATGTATAAACAACTGTTTATGAATCCGGGTAGCTTTGTATTCACATTTGTGGGAAACATAAATGAGGATGAAGTGCGACCGGTTATTGAACAATATCTGGCATCACTGCCTGGTGAAGCAACTGAAGGTGAATTCATAAAAGTTCCAATGAATTTTGAAAAAGGGAACATAGAAAACATTTTCAATAGAGAAATGCAGAACCCTAAAGCATCTGTATTTAATACAATAACAGGAAGTATAGAACGCACATTAAAGAATCAGATATTAATGAGCATGTTTGATCAAATTCTTGATATCGTATATACAGAGAAAATTCGTGAAGACGAAGGTGGAACATACGGAGTTTATTCTGGAGGATCAATTTCTCGATATCCAGAAGGTCAAACTATTTTGCAAATTATGTTTGATACAGATCCAGAAAAAATGTCTCATCTGAATAGTATTGTTCTTAGAGAACTTAATTTAATTGCAAGCGAAGGTCCTCGTGAAGGTGACTTTAGCAAGGTTAAAGAGTATATGAGCAAGAGCTACGATGAGAACTTGAAAGAAAATAGCTACTGGGCTAATACTCTTAACACAAAATATTTCTATGGAGAGGATAATCATACAAATTATTTGGAAATAGTAAATAGTATAACTGCAAACGAAATAAAGAAGTTTGCGGCTGATTTACTTGATAACGGTGATCTTAAAACAATTGTTATGTTGCCAGTTATTGAAGAATAACTCTTAGTTATACTATAACATAAAAAGAGGGTTTCACATTGTGAGACCCTCTTTTTTCGTTATAAATTTTAATAAGGAGATTTACTTATTAGTTTTTCTTTAAAATAGGTGTGTGATTATATTTAAATAAAATTGCAAAAAGAATAGTAACTACTAAAGCATATCCTGCAAATATGAACCAAACGGACTGCCAATCGCCTACCATAAGAGACTTAACCTCTCCATTTATTGTTACATCTTGCCACGAAGTAAATTTATTTACAACCATCTGCGCTCCCAGTGTTCCAATAGTAGCACCAATACCGTTTGTCATTAGCATGAACATACCTTGAGCACTTGAACGAATATGATGAGGTGTTTCCTTATCAACAAAAAGAGAGCCAGAAACATTAAAGAAATCAAATGCAACACCATAAACAAGCATTGAAGTAATTAATAGCCAAAGTCCTCCGCCAGGATTACCAAGCCCAAATAAACCAAACCGAAGCACCCATGCAAACATGGCTATAAGAATTACCTTTTTTATACCAAACCTACTTAAGAAGAAAGGAATTAATAAGATACAAAGAGCTTCGGAGATCTGTGATAATGATATAAGTATATTCGAGTGTTGTACACCAAAGCTATTAGCATACTGTGGAGCAGCTTCGAAGCTTGCTATAAATGGGTTGGCAAAACCATTTGTTATTTGAAGTGAAACACCAAGTAACATTGAGAAAATAAAGAAAAGAGCCATCTTTCTTTGCTTAAACAACTTAAATGCATCAAGTCCCAGTCGTTGGGCCAGCGTTTTATCGCTTGTATCTGTACTAACAGGGCAGTTAGGTAGAGAGAATGAATATAACCCTAGTAGTACTCCAATGAAAGCACTAATAATAAACTGCATTGATGTTGTTTGATAACCTAAAATATCAACAATCCACATGGTACAGATAAACCCAATTGTACCGAATACACGTATTGGTGGGAATGCTTTTACTGTATCTAACCCCGATCTGTCGAGAATTGTGTATGCAACAGAATTGGATAGTGCAAGAGTTGGCATATAAAACGCAACACTTAATGTATAAAGTGTAAAGAAAATTGGAAATGAAACATTCACTCCGCTATTAATAGCATATAACCCAGCTGATGCCATAAAGAATGCAGCAAGAAGATGACAAACACCTAATAGCTTCTGTGCAGACACCCATCGGTCGGCAATAATGCCTATAATTGCGGGCATGAATATTGAAACAATTCCCTGAACTGAATAAAAAATACCAATATATGCTCCCATGCCTGCCGGTCCGAGGTAACGTGACATGGATGTAAGGTATGCCCCCCAGACTGCGAACTGGAGGAAGTTCATTACTATAAGACGATTCTTCAAAGACATGATTATTAGTTATATTGTTTGTTTAACTGTAATTAGCTCTTCATGGACATCAATTGGGTTATCTACTCAACCATGGTGCTGGATTAAGTTTAGTAGTTTTTTGCCATAACTGAAAATGCATTGTAGACACTCCAGTATCAGGATCTGTGTATATTCTACCTAACGATTGACCTGTTTTAACCTTATCTCCTTGCTTAACGAAAAGGTCGAATATATTTGCATAGAAAGTATAATATTCGCCATGCCGAACTATTACGCAGGTATTGGATCCGGGAAATGAGAATATCTTAGAGACTTCACCATCAAAAACTGATCTTATATCTGCTCCTCTCTCTGCCTGAATGTCTATACCATTACTATTGGTTGTGATGTTCCACTCTCTATGCTGTTTTGTTCCGAAATTGCCTACCACTGATGACGCACCTGCAACTGGCATTGGCAGCTTACCCCTGTTTGAGGCAAAGTCTTTAGATAGATTAAAACTTTCGGTTGAAGCAGTACTAGAACGAGATTCTATTCTGGGAGATGCACTTTTACTTGGACTAGCCTCTTTCTCTTTTACAGCTTCAGTTTCTTCAATTTTATCTGTCTCTTTTTCTGATTCTGCCCGTTTAGCAGCTTCTGCTAATCTTAAAGCCTCTGCCTCACGCTCTTGTCGTGCCACTTCTTCTGCAATAAGTTTCTCAATTTGATTATTAAGCTGATCATCTTGTCTCTGTTTATTCTGTAATTCTTTTCGCAACTGCTCTTCTTTACCTCTAACCTGTGAAACCTCTAACTGATAAGTTTTCTCTTCACTTTCGAGTTTAATGCGCTCTTGTTGCATAGATTCTAAGACTTTTAGCTTATCTACTTTAGCTTGTGCTATTGCATTTTGTTTTTCTGTAATCTCTGCATTCTGCTTTTTAATTTCCTCGGCCTGTGATTTCTGCCATTTAGAGTATTCTCTTAGATATTGCATCCTTCTAAGAGATTCACCAAATGACTTGCCTGACAGAATAAAGAGTAATTTGTTTTGATTAAACTTCTGATTAACCATCCCTTTGATGGCATCGGCATAATTATCCTGTTTATTCTTCAACTCAACTTGCAATCTCTCAATCTCTTTTTGAAGTCGTGCTTCTTCTCGATTTAAAGCTTCAACCTCTTTTCTCTGTACATCGATTAACTCTCTTCGTGAAGAAATTTGTTTATTAATAAGATTAATTCGATCTAGAATTGTTGTTGTTTGCTTCTTAACATCGAGATAAAGCTTGTTAGTATTTCTTATATCTTCCTGAATTGCCTGTCTTTGTCTCTGTAAATTCTCTATCTGTTCTGTTTGAGAGAAAAGAAAGCTAACGAAAAATAAAAATATCGATATGAGAATTGGTATTTTCATTGATCTGGTGCAATAATTTTTAGAATATCAGCAATCGCAACTTTCCTATAACCATTTGGAATACTTATTGATATACTTATGGGCTCATTAATTTGAATTCCAGAAAACTTTAATTCTGAGTCGAGCTTTCTTTTTTCAGTAGATATGGAAGCCATCATTCGATGCGGAAAAACAGACTCTGTTATTTCAGCAAATTCATCATATGTCCACTGCAAAGAAAGCTGGTCTTGAGAATGCAACAAATGTGTAAAAGTAATCCTATCATCGCCATTTGCGGTAAAAGAGTAATCGATTCCAGATTCGAGATCTTTAGATATTATATAATAATTAAGATCTGATGTACGAGTATATCTGAATAATCTATAGTCATTATATTCAGCCCTGTTTTTACCTGTTACAAAGAGAGCATTAGTGAGCATTGATTGCATGGTATAAAAATCGAATCCTACAGGGTAGTGCTCTTTTAGTGAAGTTATCGTTTCCTCAACATACCTCTTATTCATTCTATCTAGTAGCACAACTTTATAAGGATCGATATAAAATCTAAACATCTCTACTCCAAACAGAGGTTGCACCGAAATCTGAATAGCACTGTCTTTTACTATACGCAGTATTGCTTTTGAACTTAATGTTTTTGAACCACTGGTTATATTAAGATTTAATCTTGAAGAAAAAGTAGAGTAATTTAGACTACTGGATATGATATCGTTAAATAGCTCACTGTTTGCTTTTTCTTCTACAGGGGTTGTAGAGTATACAATCTTATGCTTTGGTTTACAAGCAGTAAAAAGCGCAGCACTAAGCAGACAAAAAAAGAGCACAATAATATATATCGGTTTTTTCATTTTCATTATAATTTACCTCTTCTTATTTTTCGCTTCAGATCCTTAGAGTCTCCACCCAAATCTCTAGCTCTTTTCCACTGTTCAATAGCTTCCTCTTCCTCCCCAGTTTTGAATAAAACATCTCCATAATGCTCATATACTTCTGCAGATGGTTCTGTTTCATATTCGATTGCTTTTTCGATATATATCCTTGCCATTACATAAGACCCTTGCTCATATAATATCCAGCCATACGTATCGAGATAAGTTGGGTTTAGAGGTTCCGCTTTAATAGTAATTTCACTCATCTGTTCAGCTCTATCTAGGTCTCTATTATTTAATGACAGATAATAGCTATAATTGTTTAAAACAGGGAGATTTTGAGGATTTAGTTGAAGTGCTTTATCGTAATTCTCAAAGGCCAAGCTTTCGTTACCAAGATAATAGTTTATATCGCCTATTTGACCGTAGAAGTCTGACTCTAAAGCAGGATTATTGAATCTTGCATTTTCAATTCCTTTTTCGAAAACAGCGAGTGCCTCTTTATATTTTTTTTCTTGAAAATTAACAGCTCCCAGATAATAATAAAATTGTGGTTCTTGAGGTAGATACTCCAATGCTTTAGATGTAATCTCTCTTACTTTTTCAAAATCCTCCTGAGGCAGAGCAGCTCTAATTATCTGTTCGTATCCTCCAGGATTATCAGGGTTATCTTTAGTGAATATTTCAAATTGTTTCACCGCATTCGTATAATCACCCTGCAAAGAAAGAACATTACCGTAGATAAGGTTTATTTGAGTATTATTAGGGTGTTGCTCAAATAGTGACTCAAAAAGAGGATTGGCTTGTTTCAGGTCTAAACTATTTTGTTGTAAAACCCCCAAATACCTGGTAAGTAGTTGAATTTTAGTATCAACCTCCATGGCAGTGCCAGTTATTGCATTTCTCAACTCATTCTGTGCTGCTTCGCTATTGCCAGTTCTTTCGTAGTAGTTAACCATAGATAGTATTAGAGCTGGATAATCTGGATCGATTAATTTTGCTTGATCATAATAAATCAAAGCTTTATCCTTTTGATTATCATCCATATAAAGATCGCCCATGAGTATGATATACCTAGAGTCCCCAGGATTTTTATCAATAATTTGCTGAATTTCTTCAAATGCTTTTTCTTTATTATCTATTATTGAATAAAGCCTGAATTTATTAAGTGCCAATGCTTCGGATACTCCTACACTTTTTTCAAGTTCATCTAGAGCTTCTATTGCTTTTTCTGTCTCACCGTTATCTGCAAACGCATTAGCCATTTCAAAGAGAAGCTCAGGTTTGTCAGGAAATAATTCTAGTAAATTGCTATAAATATCAACCACGTCTTGACTCAAATTCATCTCCTTACTCATGTTGGCAAGGAGCATACCATAATAGTAGTTTGATTTATCGTAATTTACTGCTTTTTTATAGTACTCAAGCGCTTTTTCTTTCTCCTGAAGAACACTATAAAATGCTCCTAGTTCTACTAAAACATTAGCATTAGTTGAATCCAAAGCATAGCAATGTAGTAGTAAATCTAATGTCTCACTGTATTCACCTTGAGCTTTTGAGTTTAAAGCTTCATAGAAGTAATAGTCAAATTTCCTATCGTTATCGTCACTCTGCGCTTTAACAGACAACGGTATATTTACAAGTGTAAGACAAAATATTATTATAATATATATCATTATTTATTATATTTTGCCTGTGTGTCCAAATCCTCCCTCACCACGTTCAGTTTCATCGAGTATTTCAACTTCACTCCATTCAATCCTTTCATGCTTAGAGATGACCATCTGGCATATTCTTTCACCATCATTGACAGTAAATATTTCATTAGATAAATTCACTAAAACCACTCTGATTTCACCTCTATAATCGGCATCGATAGTGCCCGGTGCATTCACTATGCTAACTCCATGCTTTACAGCCAAACCGCTTCTTGGTCGAATCTGCGCTTCGTATCCTTCCGGAAGCTGAATATAGATACCGGTTGGTATTAAGGACCGTTCCAATGGGAACAATTCTATCGGTTCTTCTAAACAAGCTCGCAGATCCATACCTGCCGCTAAAGCTGTGGCATAGCTAGGGAGAGGGTGCTTGGATTTATTTACTATTTTAATTTTCATACAATTGAT
The DNA here is from genome assembly GCA_964605035.1 of uncultured Proteiniphilum sp. Classification (GTDB taxonomy): domain Bacteria; phylum Bacteroidota; class Bacteroidia; order Bacteroidales; family Dysgonomonadaceae; genus Proteiniphilum. The sequence goes on from CAZSBA010000003.1 coordinate 43,218, forward strand.
TCATATTCTTTCTAATCACTTTATATTAAGTGCTATCGTTGCAAATTATACTAAGAGCGTATAATAATATTTGATTATGCGAATTTATACAATTCTGAGGAATTAACACTCAATTTTTTAAACTTTAAGCCAAAAACCATATCTTTGTTATTATGAGCGAACATGATGATCTATTAGAAAGACTTAGGCAAACATTGAATGAACAAGGGATAAACTCTTTTCATATACTTGAAGATTTAGTGCCTCTGGATGTACAAATGGATTATTTCAAATACTTTGATAATCTTAGAAAAGAAAAACCAACTTTCGACAGAGATGAGGAAATATCAGTTTTATTTTCTCCGGAAGAAGATATTGTAAGGAAGAAAAAGAGTTTAACACTTTTGGCCTCCATCCCGGATGTTGTAGCATACCGATCAATTGAAACTTATCACAGTAGTCCAGCCGACATAGAACTGGCACATTGGTCATCAATGGCTCTTGTTAGTAGCCGAATTATACTTACATCAGACCTATCTGGACAACAACAGATATATATATCATCGGGATTAGGAGGACAGGATAATAAATTGAGGTTTTTCTCACTTTTCACTACAAATAATCGCCAAGAATTTACAGAGTTGCAAAAAGAGATGATAGAGCGTGAGTTTACATTTCATCTCAAAACTGCTAAAGTACAGATAGAAAATTTTGAAATAAAAAACAACTACTTTACTATCTTATTGCTGTTCCCCTTTGATGAGGATGTAAGGTCAAGATTAAACTCTGCCGTTGAAGAGTGTAACCAATACGGCAATTTTCTAGACCCAAAATACCTTTTCACTAACGTTAAAATATTAAACGATAAAGAGATTGGAACCTTGATTAGTAAAAAATAACTGACTTGCATCCCCTTTAGTCACAATAAATAGTATATCAAGTAGTATAAAACAGCATTCAATAGTTTAACTTGAGCTGAGAACTTTCAGCTCATTATTTCGTTTTACTGATGTTATCACTATTTTTGTAGCAATAATATAACACAGAATGAGCGAATCAAGTAATTTAATGGAAACACTTGGAATAGAATTTAAGAGTGTTTCTAGAGGAAGAGTGGAAGCCGTTATGCCTGTAGATAAACGAGTATGCCAACCATTTGGTCTATTGCATGGTGGTGCTACTATTGCTTTGGCAGAGTCGGTTGCAGGTGAAGGTTCACTCTTTTTATGCAAGGAACATGAAATACCGGTAGGAACACAGGTTAGCTGTAATCATTTATCTGTTGCCAAGGAGGGTGAGGTGGTTAATGCTATAGCCACATTATTACATTATGGAGCAACCACGCATGTATGGAATGTAGACATCAACAACTCTGAGGGTAAATTAATTTCATCTGTTAGGGTTTCAAACTTGATACTTAAGCATAGATGACACTACACAATAACTCCCAAAAACTCGATTTTCTTATTGAAAACAATGCTAGCTTTGCAATTTTCAGGCTACCCGAGGCAACCGCGTATAACTTTGTTATGCAATGTGAGGGAGAACCGCAACTTTTATACGACTTCGAACAGATTAGTGGAAAAAATGGATATGTGATTGCACCTTTTAGAATATCGCAAGAGACTCCAATAATTTTAATTCGTCCCGACTGTACTAATCTTGATGAAGTGAAATCAACAGATAAGCATATATCGGAAAGAATTGTAAAGGAAAAAATTAACAATATAGATAAGAATGAGTATAGTAAACTCTTTCGTAAGTTTTATAAGCCTCTTAGTGATGGGACATTGAAAAAGATTGTACTATCAAGAAGCAAAACACTAACCAAAACTAAGGGCTTCTCGGCAGGTGAAGCATTTTTTAGAGCCATTGATAAATATAAACACTCTTACGTTTATCTAATTCATACACCTATAAGCGGTACTTGGCTTGGGAGCACACCCGAAATGTTACTTTCGGGCACAAATAATGTTTGGCAAACGGTGGCACTTGCCGGTACTCGTTATCCTAATAAAGGTAATGTATCGTGGGACGACAAAAACCTTCGTGAACAACATCTTGTAACTTCTTATCTGTTAAATCAGCTCTCAACATTTAATATTTCTCCAGAAATAAATGGTCCTTACACCACCAAAGCTGCCAATCTTGCTCATTTGCGTACAGATCTTGTATTTAAATTAAAAGAAACGGCTAATCTGGGTATACTTATAAAATCTCTTCATCCAACTCCGGCCGTATCAGGACTTCCAAAAGAGTATGCTTATAAATATATTGATGATCATGAAGGATATAATCGAAAGTATTACACCGGCTTTCTTGGAATGATTGATTTGAACAATGAGACAAACATATACGTCAATCTTAGATGTATGGAAATAGGCAAAAGTTTACTTACTTTGTTTTCCGGAAGTGGTTTAGTTTTATCTTCAACCTCAAGAGATGAATGGAAAGAGACGGAGCAAAAACTAAAGACAATGGCTAGTATTGTTAATTAAGGACTAAAGATGTACTCAGATAAAAAAAATGTTTTAGAACTTGTTGCGTTGCTTAAGGCACATGGTATCACAAATATTGTGCTATCTCCAGGCTCACGTAATTCACCATTAATTCATTCGTTTGCAACAGATAGCTACTTCTCCTGCTATAGCATAGTAGATGAACGCAGTGCTGGCTTTTTCACATTAGGTATAATTCAAGCTACGGGTAAGCCTGCAGCAGTATGTTGCACTTCAGGAACATCTACACTTAATCTTGCTCCTGCAGTTGCCGAAGCTTATTATCAAGAGTTGCCACTCCTTGTAATAAGTGCCGACCGCCCACTTGAATGGATTGGTCAGATGGAAGGACAGACTATATCTCAGCCCGGAGTATTTGGTCAAATGGTTCACCATTCGGTACAGCTTCCTATAGTTAATAACAATCAAGAGTTATGGTATTGCAATAGATTAATTAATGAAGCCATAATAAGTTTGGATAATGGGGTTAAAGGTCCGGCTCACATAAACATCCCGTTAGAAGAGCCACTTTTTAATTTTACTACAGAGCAACTTCACAAAGTAAGAGTAATTAAACGTGCATCGTTACGTTATTACATTTCGGAACATGAAAGATTTGCTGAACGTTTTATTAAATATTCAAAAAAAATGATCATTGTGGGACAACTCCCACCCGAGAATAATATATCTGATTTACTAAAAAGCTTAAGTGAGAAACATAACGTTGTAGTGCTTTCAGATCATCTTTCAAATTTATCAGTTGATGATAACCCACATTATGATTTAGTGATTCGAACAACTTCAGAAGCAGTGCTCCATGATCTTGCTCCAGAGCTTCTTATTACACTGGGTGGTCATACTGTATCAAAAAGAATAAAACAGTTTATACGTACATGTAGTGTAACTGAGCATTGGCATGTAGCATCTTCAGGAAATGTTGTTGATACATATCAGCAGCTCACAGACATTGTAAAAAGCGACAATGAAACGTTTCTTACATATCTTAATGAAATACCTCCTATCCAAAATGAGAACAGAAATTTTAAGGTATTATGGAAAGAAAAAAGTGCAACACTTGTAACTCCTAAGGTAGAATTCTCAGACCTTACTTCAGTTGGAATTTTATTGAGCTCTCTACCAGAAAAAACTTCTATCCATTTTGCTAACAGTAACTCTGTTTATCTGTCGCAGTTATATAATATTCCAAATTCAGTATACTGTTTCAGCAATCGGGGCACTAATGGTATAGAAGGCTCGGTTTCTACAGCAGTAGGTTATGCAGCTGCATCTGAAAGGCTTACTGTTTTGCTTACAGGCGATTTAAGCTTCTTTTATGACATAAATGGTATTTGGAATCGTCATATCTCAAATAATTTACGTATAATGATTAACAATAATGGAGGTGGTGGAATATTTGATACTCTACCTGGATTAAATAATTCTGAAACCCTTACAGATTATATTACTGTTAAACATAATACCTCGGCAAAGAGTTGGGCAGAGCAACAAGGATTTAAATATCTTTCTGCTAAAAATGAAGATGAATTAAGGTACAATCTACCTGCTTTTTTAAGCACAGACAACACTGCTCCAATAGTAATAGAGGTTTTTACATCTATAGAAAAGAATAGCAAAGAGATTAATTCGTTTTATCAACAACAAAGAAAATAAATAATTATGACTCAAAGGAATTGGAAAACAATAAAAGAGTATGAAGATATTCTATTTGATTACCATAATGGTATTGCACGCATTACTATAAATCGACCTCGTTATCGTAATGCATTCACTCCTACTACAACAAGTGAGATGAGTGATGCTTTACGTCTATGTCGTGAAATGGAAGAAGTTAGTGTTGTGGTTTTAACAGGAGCCGGAGACAAAGCGTTCTGTTCGGGAGGGGATCAAAACGTAAAGGGTAAAGGAGGCTATATTGGCAAAGATGGTGTTCCCCGCTTGAACGTATTGGATGTACAAAAACAGATTCGTTCAATACCAAAACCTGTTATTGCAATGGTAAATGGTTATGCCATTGGTGGAGGGCACGTTTTGCATGTTGTGTGCGACCTTTCAATAGCTTCAGATAATGCAATTTTCGGGCAAACTGGTCCTAGGGTTGGCAGTTTTGATGCCGGATTTGGATCTTCATACCTAGCACGTATAGTTGGTCAGAAGAAAGCGCGTGAAATATGGTTTCTTTGTCGCCAATACTCTGCACAAGAAGCCCTTGAGATGGGTCTTGTAAACAAGGTAGTTCCTTTTGATAATTTAGAAGATGAAGTTGTTGAATGGGCAGAAACAATGATGAAGCATAGTCCTCTTGCACTACGTATGATAAAAGCCGGACTTAACGCTGAACTCGATGGTCAGGCAGGTATACAAGAGCTCGCTGGAGATGCAACTATGTTGTACTACTTAACAGAAGAAGCACAGGAAGGCAAAAATGCATTTCTGGAAAAACGTGAACCTGATTTCGGTAAATTCCCTAAGCTTCCTTGATTTTTTCTATTTATACTAAGTATTTCACCTAATGTTTAAAATCAAGATTATTCCTCACACTCTTAAGTTCAAAAACCCTGCCGGCACTTCACGCGGGGTTTATAATGAGCACAAGGTGTGGTACCTTGTTTTTATTAATAGAGAAAATCCCTCTCACTTTGGTGTTGGGGAATGTGCTCCTCTTCAGGATTTAAGTTGCGATTATAATGAAGATTATGAAAAACAGTTAATATACTTTTGCAAACAGACTGAACAGAAGCAGTTGGTTGACATCAATATTCTTAGAAATTATCCTTCTATATTATTTGGAATGGAGACTGCCATGCGCCACTATCAGCAACAATCGTGGATGCTCTGGGATACGCCTTTTAGCAAAGGAGAGGCGGGCATTACTATAAATGGACTTATATGGATGGGGAATTACTCTGAAATGATACAACGCATTGAGAATACTCTAAAAAATGGCTTTCGTTGCATCAAAATGAAAATTGGCGCAATAGACTTCAATAAAGAGTTGGAGATACTTAGATTTATAAGATCACATTATCATTCTTCCGAAATTGAAATTCGTGTTGATGCTAATGGAGGTTTCAATTATGCCGATGCATTAGAGAAACTTAAATCCCTTGCTGAGTTAGATATCCACTCAATTGAACAACCAATACAAACTGGGTTATGGGAAGAAATGTCTTTATTATGCAAAACCTCACCTTTAGCTATTGCTTTAGATGAAGAGCTTATTGGTATAAACGATTATGAAGAAAAAAGGAGTTTACTGAAGAAGATAAAACCACAATACATCGTACTAAAACCATCTCTCCATGGGGGAATTAGTGGATGCGAAGAGTGGATAACAATAGCCAACGAGTTAGATATATTGTGGTGGGTTACCTCTGCACTGGAGTCGAATATCGCACTTAATAACATTGCTCAATGGTGTGCTACCCTGAATAACAAACTACCTCAAGGGTTAGGCACGGGATCACTATACTCTAATAATATTTCTTTGCCTCTAAATATTGAAGGCGAACAGTTGTGGTTTAACCCCAACGGATCATTTCCCGATTTAATCACTTTTTATTAATGAATAAAATACAGATTGAAGGAAAATATTTTAATAAAGGGGATTTCATTAAAGATCATATACCCACATTCTTTGATGAGAGTTCTACTCGCAAGAAACTTTATTTATTCTTAAAGGAGTGGTTCTCTCCTGGTGATATAGTTAAATTACATACATCAGGCTCAACAGGCAAACCTAAAGAGATTTTGGCACATAAAAGTCAGATGTTACAAAGTGCTGCTATGACTTGTCGTTTCTTTAAACTAGATAAAAATGATAAGGCACTATTATGTCTTTCTACCGATTATATTGCCGGAAAGATGATGGTAGTGCGCGCTATATATAGTGGAATGAATCTTTACCCTGTTGAAGTTACCGGCCATCCACTCTCAGCAACTTCAGTAACTTTTGATTTTGCAGCAATGACACCACTTCAGATATATAACTCGCTGTCTACTAGAATAGAGATAGATAATTTGTCTCAGATAAAAAATGTCATAGTTGGTGGTGGATCAATAGATTGTGACTTAGAAAAAAGATTAAAAAGTTTCCCAAACTCTATTTATTCAACATATGGAATGACAGAAACCCTCTCTCATATTGGATTAAGGAAAATTAATGGTGATGATGCAAGCTTAGATTATACACCACTCTGGGGCATCGATCTTATGATATCTGACAATCAAACTTTAATAATAAATGCACCTCATATTGCAGATGATATCATTGTAACTAATGATGTAGCCGAAATTAATACTGATGGCAGCTTTAGGATATTTGGAAGAATAGATAATATTATAAATACAGGAGGAATTAAAGTTCAGATTGAAGAAGTTGAACAACAACTAAATCAATACATAAAAAGCAATTTTGCAATAACTTCTATACCCCACCCTAAACTTGGTGAAGCAGTTGTCCTTTTAATTGAGGCCTTAAATCACCAAAACATTAATGGTGATATAATTAATGAGATCAATAATATAACACCTCAGTACTACAAACCTAGATATATTTACACTGTAAGGGCGATACCAATGACCAATAATGGCAAAAAGGACCGTCGAGCAATAAAAGAACTTGCTTTAAAAAGTTTTAATGAAGATCTAATTTGAACAGAAAAGACTATTCTTTATCTTTTGGTCCACGGCGCAATTTAAGCACTTTCTTCCCTCCACCGCTTTCTTTGTTTGGCTTACGCGAATCGAATCCCCCGCGTTTATCACCATCTTTTTTAAATCTATCTTTTCCTGAATAGCTCTCTCTGCCCGATTCTCTGAAAGGCTTAGCCGGGCGATCTTTACTTCTTGCATCAAATGATCGACCACCTGTACTTTTGCTTCCTCTATAGTTTTTATTATCTGAGTTAAATGTGCTATGATCTCTATCGGATGAAGAGTCCCTGAAGGGTTGAGGTCTAGATTCTCTGTCAGAAGAAGAGTCTCTGTAGGTTCGTGGTCTAGATTCGTTATTGTCTTCCCTTCTTTTAA
>CAZSBA010000003.1:50843-66646 GCA_964605035.1 uncultured Proteiniphilum sp.
GAAGAGTCTCTGTAGGTTCGTGGTCTAGATTCGTTATTGTCTTCCCTTCTTTTAAATGAACCCTCCTTTTTCCAATCACTTCTTGGGCGGTCCGAATCACGAGTAGGTTGCTTATCTTCACCTTCACTACGTCTCGATCTGCGATAACCTTCTCTTGAATTTCTTTCGTTGTGATAGCTATCTCTTCCACTAGGTTTTGAACGATAAGATGAGTCTCTGGACTGCTCATTTCTCTTTCCCGAAAATATCTCATACTCGCGCATTTCACATTCAAGGGAACCGTTATAAAGAAAAAAGCGTCTTGTATGTTTTAATCCTATGGCATCAAAAGATTCTTTATGATAACTTAAGATATAAGCTTTAAATCCAGCGAACACATGTTTAAGACGCTCACCAATCATAGAGTATAACTCTTCAAGTTCTTCAACTTTAATTCGTTCTCCATAAGGTGGATTTGTTATTAATACACCTTCTTTTGCTGGAGCTTCGGTATATTGTTGAAAAGGCTTAACGCTCAGTTCAATATATTTTTTCAATCCCGCATTTTTAATATTCTTCTCAGATATCGAAATTGCTTTTGGCGAAATATCAGAACCAATTATTGGGAATTTTAATTCTGTTAAGCCTGTATCCTCATTATAGAGATCACTAAAAAGATCGCTATCAAAATCATTCCACTTCTCAAAAGCAAATTGCTTCCTGTGAATGCCCGGAGGAATTCCGAGAGCAATCATAGCAGCTTCAATAAGAATAGTTCCAGATCCACACATTGGGTCAATAAATGCTGAATCTCCACGCCAACCCGATTTAAGTACCATACCAGCAGCAAGAACTTCACTTAGCGGGGCTTCTGTTTGATCTAGTCTATAACCTCTTTTATGTAAAGATTCCCCAGAGCTATCTAGGGATAGTGTACACTTGTTATGAGAAATATGAATATTGAAAATAAGATCCGGATTAGACACACTCACCGAAGGTCGTTTTTCGTATCTCTCCATAAACCAATCAGCAATAGCATCTTTCACCTTATATGTCACAAACTTAGAATGTGTGAATATATGAGAGAAAACAACTGCATCAATTGAAAATGTTTTATCTAATGATAAATAATCATCCCAATTTTGTTGTTTTATAGCTTCGTAAACCTCATCTGCAGTCTCAGCTTTGAAGTTATAAATGGGTTTAAGTATGCGTAAAGCGGTACGGCAATGAAGATTTGCCTTATACATAAGAGCTTTATCACCAGTAAACGATACCATGCGAGTTCCAATCTCCACATTATTTGCTCCTAGTTCAATAAGCTCTTCGGCCAGAACATCTTCCAGTTCGGCCATTGTTTTGGCAATCATTTGGAATTCTCCGGGATTTAATTCCGGCACTTTCACATCATCAATAATATCGTTTTCTTTCATCCTCTTCTAATAACCCTCTTTAAAAATCGTAATATATTTATAGTGCAAAGATACTCTTTTTGAGTTACAACCTAACTTTTATTTTTCTCTCTTTCGATTCATTTCCAAAAGCATCTAAAGCAGTTACTAAGTATGTATATCTTCTGTTTCCACCCTCATACGGAAGAATAAAGAAGTTTTCGGGTGTCACTGATAAGATATTTTCTGCTTTGCTCAAGTCTATCTTTTCACCTTCTCTAAAACGATAAATTACGAATTTTTGTGCAGTCTCGGGATTTTGCTTATCCCTATTATGTTCCCAAGTTAGAAAATGCATATCTTCTGTAAATACGTTGGTAAGCTTTTTAACTCTATCGGGTCTGTCATTATGTAAATGAGTATATGCGGGTATTAATGCTTTAGTTTGGTGAATATCACTCTTGAGTATTTCTGCTACTCCTTCAAAATTATCTAATATTTGATATCCATACCAGTAGCAATTACCATGGACAAACGACATTTCACGTGATTGCCGAATCTTTACACCTAATTCATTCCTATCAATACTCCTTTTTAAATCTTGCCCTATATATAGATGTTGCTCAAAATTATTTGCATTCCACCAATGCAATAAAGTGGTATAATCTGCTGCGCTATGCCCAATCTCCCAATATAACTGAGGGAGGTTATAGTCTATCCAGCCCTTTTCAACCCAAAGTTTAATATCGGCATATAAATCATCGTAATTTTGCAAACCATTAGTCACGCTACCTCCACTGTCGCTTCTCTTGTTGCGATAAATACCAAAAGGACTAATCCCGAATCGCACCCACGGCTTAGTAGCAGCTATTGTCAACTTTAGCTGCTGAATAAGAAGATTTACATTATTCCTTCTCCAGTCGCCCCTCTGCCCCTCAGAAAAACCCTGTGAGGCTGCATACATATTAAAGCTGTTGTCGTCTGGGAATGCCTGTCCCATAATTGGATATGGATAGAAATAGTCATCCATATGAATTGCATCTACATCATAACGAGAAACAATATCTCTCACTACCTCACTTATATAAGTTCTATTTTCGGGAAGACCCGGATCAAAAAACAGTTGATTACCATATTGTACAAATCGCTCAGGATATCTATAATAAATATGATCTGAAGCAAGAACATTGCTCAAACTGGTCTTTACTCTATAGGGATTTAACCATGCGTGCAGCTCCATTCCTCGCTTATGGCACTCTTCAATTATGAAAGCAAGAGGGTCGAAATTGGGATCATCTGGTGCTTTACCCTGAATCCCTGTGAGATACCTGCTCCAGGGCTCAAGATTTGACTTATAAAAAGCATCCGCTTCGGGGCGTATCTGAAATATTACAGCATTAACTCCCGCTTCATCAAGCTTCCTTACCATCTCAGTTAGATAGTGCTTCATTGCAGAACTATTCATCTGATAATAACGCGATTGCCCAACTGTTTGTATCCATGCACCCCTAAACTCCCTTTTAGGAGTTGCATCGTAATGTTTTGTTAATGCTGTTCTTGAAGAACCACAGGAAGAGATAATTATAATAAAAAATAAATAAATCAGATACTTAAATTTGTCCATAATTTTGTTAGAAGCAATTTCTTTACAAATCAATAAATCTACCATTTGCAGTGCACTACGTTAATTAAGGCGTGAAAATAAAATCATCTGTCCCAAGGAGGTCGTCAGCTAAATATTGTTTTGGATATATAACAATGCGACTGTGATTTGGGAAACGGTTCTCGATCTTGGTTGGTAGGTTATCTAATATCGGAATATGAGATATATACCCAACATGAGCAGAGATTAATATAATAAGATCATCCTCTTTTATCTGATCGCAAAAAGCCATAGGGTTTTCCCATTCGGTAAAGGGCTTGAAGGTACTACTACCTGCTTTCTTTTGATCCGATATAACCCTATGAGTTTCCGGATCACCTAAATGTAAAATAGGGATAGATAATTCCGACGAAAGTTTAGATATTTTGTTTATCCATAAAGAAAAACCAAATTCTTTTTCTGCCAATGGAGGAGAAAGTACAACTATACGTTTATGGGTAAGTAGTTTTTGTTCAACATGGCATACAAACATGTTCTTATCTAGATTCTTAACAATCATATCCATTCTTTCACCCAAAATCTTATCCCACAAACCCGCCTTTCCGGGCCAACCTAGAACAACCAAATCGGTCATTGTTTCGCGTGCAATTCTTACAATACCATCTGAAGGGTTATGATCTATGGTTGTTATTATATCAACATTAACCTCAGCTGCAGTTGCTGATGAAATAAATTCTTGTAACTGTTTTCTGAAGCTCACAATATTTTTTTCGGCCTCTTCATTATTAGGTAATACACCTAGAAGTGATACAGAGTTTACCGACTTTTTATCTTTTAGCAATAGCGCCAACTCTACGTGGTAACCAATATTTGAAGGATTGGCTATGGGCACTAAAATTTTCTCTTGCGCAAAATCACCCATCATTGCAGGTGTAAGTGGATCGTTTTCTTCGCTTATTGCAATCTTTTTTGCGGCCTTCTGGGTAAATACAGTGGCTACCAGGCAGGTAATTAATATTAGAATAATGGTGCCATTTAATATATACTCATCAATAATACCAGCTTTATACCCTACAAGAATAATTGCTAGAGTAGCAGCAGCATGAGAACTAGTAAGTCCGAAAATCAAATTTCTTTGCGTAATAGAGTATTTAAATGTTTTTTGTGTAAAATAAGCAGCCAGCCATTTACCCAATAAAGCAACCAGAGTAAGTGTAAGTGCTACTATAATAGTCTTGGGACCATTAAATACAATTGAAAGGTCTACAAGCATCCCTACCGAAATAAGGAAGATAGGAATAAATAGGGCATTCCCGAAGAATTCGATACGGTTCATTAATGCAGAAGAGTGAGGAATAAGGCGGTTCAATGCCAATCCTGCGGCAAATGCTCCAATAATTGGTTCTATACCTCCCAATTCCACAAGAAATCCAGAGGCAAACACCACAAAAAGTACAAATATAAAGTTGGAGTATTTCTCAGAGTCGGCGCTCTTAAAAAACCATTTGGCAATACGTGGAACTAACTTAAAAATAAACAAAGAAAACAATACAAGCGAGGTAATAAGTTTCAACAAGAAGAATAAATTTAGTCCTCCACCACTGTTCGAAAGTATTAGTGCTAGAATAATAAGCACTGCTGTGTCGGTAAGAATAGTTCCACCTACTGTTATTGCAACTGCCTGATTACGCGACACTCCTAAACGACTAACAATAGGATAAGCCACAAGAGTATGAGTTGAAAACATACTTGCTGTAATAAAGCTAGCGTTTATATCGTATCCCAATAGAAAATAACATACAGGGAATCCAATAAGTAGCGGTATTATAAATGTATAAAAACCAAATGTAACACTCTTATTTCTGTTCTGTATAAATTCATTAAAGTCGAGTTCCAATCCCACTATAAACATAATATACAGTAGACCAATTGTTGAAAACATCTCAACACCTGCATTCGCACTATCAATCCAATTTAAACCGAATGGCCCAACTATAACACCTGCAATAATCCACCCTATTATACTTGGAACGTTTAACCGCTTTAGCAGTATGGGGGCAATAAGTATTATAAATAGTAGAATAGCAAATATTAGAACCGGGTTATGTAGCGGCAATGTAAACTCATTTAATGATAAAGAAAGGATCTTAGTCATACTTTTCTCTTTTTGTGTTCCCGTTTATTTACAGGAAGCGCAATTAGCTGATTTTTGAACAAAAATAATTAAAATATTTTGATTTAATTGACAGCAACTCTCTTTTTTGGGGAGTCTAAAGTGATTATCTTTGCAAGTTACGTTATACGAAAGACATGTTTAATTTATGAGCAATCACAAGCAAATTGAAATAAAAGGTGCTCGCGTCAACAATCTTAAAAATATTGATGTTAGCATCCCACGCAATACTTTTACTGTAATAACAGGACTTTCCGGATCAGGAAAATCATCTTTAGCATTCGACACATTATATGCCGAGGGTCAGCGTCGTTACGTTGAGAGTCTTTCGGCATATGCACGCCAGTTCTTAGGTAGAATGAATAAACCCGAGGCGGATTACATAAGGGGTATTCCACCTGCAATAGCCATAGAGCAGAAAACAACATCTCGTAATCCACGCTCAACCGTGGGTACATCTACCGAGATATATGAGTATCTCAGACTCCTTTACGCCAGAATAGGAAAAACAATATCTCCAATATCTGGGGTAGAAGTAAAGCGTCACTACGTAAAAGATGTTATCGATAAGATGTACGAATACAGAGAGGGAACCCGTTTGGCAGTGCTTTCTCATGTTCAATTGCGTAACAACAGAAATCTGAGAGAACAGCTTGAGATACTTATGAAAGAAGGTTTTACTCGTGTCGACGTTGGAGAACAGTTTTATCGAATTGATGAACTATTAGAACAAGAAGAGTTACCTTCTGCTGAAGAAGTACTACTGGTTATCGATCGCCTCTCATGCTCTTCTGATAAATCTTCGGTGAATCGTTTATCTGACTCTGTTGAAACAGCATTTCACGAAGGTGATGGTGAGTGTATCATAAGGTTTTGGGGTGAAAACGGAATGGAATCATTTTCATTTTCAAACAGGTTTGAGGCAGATGGAATTACCTTTGAGGAACCTAATGAAATGATGTTTAACTTTAACAGTCCGGCCGGCGCATGCCCCAAATGCGAGGGCTTTGGCAAGATAGTAGGCATCGACGAAAATTTGGTTATTCCAGATAAAAGTCTTTCCGTTCAGGAAGAGTGTGTAAAGTGCTGGAAAGGTGAAAAAATGAGCGAATGGAGACAATATTTTGTAAACAACGCTTATAAGTCAGACTTCCCTATTCATCGTGCCTATTATGATTTGAACGAAACAGAGAAGGATATCTTATGGAACGGCAGGCACGATATGGATATATACGGCATCAACGATTTTTTCGAGATGCTCGAGAAGAATCTTTACAAGATACAAAACCGGGTGATGCTGGCACGATACAGGGGAAAGACAGATTGCATATTGTGTAAAGGTACACGTTTAAAGCCCGAAGCTTTGTATGTTAAGGTTGCCGGCAAATCAATTGCAGAGTTAGTAGTGCTGCCGATATCCGAGTTGAGAGATTTCTTTTTCAACCTCAAGTTAGATGAAACAGAAGCTGTTATAGCAAAGAGACTCCTTATTGAAATTAACAGTAGACTACAATTCTTACTCGATGTTGGGTTGAGCTATCTTACACTAAACAGGCTCTCAAACACCCTCTCTGGAGGAGAAAGTCAACGAATAAACCTAGTTTCATCACTTGGGAGTAGTTTGGTTGGCTCTTTATATATCTTAGATGAACCTAGTATAGGGCTGCATTCACGCGACACCAACCTTCTCATACAAGTTCTTAAAGAGCTTAAGAACATTGGAAATACAGTTGTAGTTGTGGAGCATGACGAAGAAATTATAAGAGCAGCAGATTATATAATTGATATTGGCCCCAAAGCCGGAAGATATGGGGGTGAGGTAATGTATCAGGGTGTTGTATCTGAGCTTGAAAAAAACAGCGATAGTTTCACTGTTAAATATCTTATAGGTGAGGAGCAGATTGAAGTTCCAGAAACTCGTCGCAAATGGAATAATTATATTGAAGTAAAAGGTGCAAGACATAACAATCTTAAAAACATTGATGTTAAATTCCCTCTAAATATTATGACAGTGGTAACCGGTGTTAGTGGTTCTGGAAAATCATCACTGGTTAACGACATCTTCTTTAATGCATTACAGCATGAATACAAAGGCACAGCACTTGAGAGGGCCGAGTTTAATGGTATCTCTGGCGATATAAAACTAGTAAAAGCAATTGAATTTGTTGATCAAAATCCGCTTGGAAAATCGTCACGATCAAATCCTGTAACCTACCTTAAGGCATATGACGAGATTAGAAAGCTTTATGCTGCTCAACCATTATCGAAGCAACTAAATTTCACTCCTGCATACTTCTCTTTTAATGTTGACGGGGGCAGATGTGAGGAGTGCAAAGGTGATGGCACCATTACCATTGAGATGCAGTTTATGGCAGATATCGAACTGGAATGCGAATCGTGTCACGGCAAGCGATTCTCTTCTGAGGTGCTTGAAGTTGAGTATGAAGGAAAAAATATTTACGACATACTTGAGATGACAGTAACTGAGGCATTAGAGTTTTTCAATTCAAAGAAAGGAACCACAGAAAGAAAGATTGCAAAAAAGATACAACCACTGCAGGATGTAGGGTTAGGGTATTTAAAACTTGGACAACCATCTTCTACCCTTTCGGGGGGCGAAAACCAGCGCGTAAAACTGGCATTCAACTTAGCTGAAGAGAAATCCAAACCAACCATCTTTATATTTGATGAGCCAACAACCGGACTACATTTCCATGATATTAAAACATTGCTAAAAGCATTTAATTCGCTTATCGATCGTGGCCATACTGTTATAATAATAGAGCATAATATGGATGTTATTAAATGTGCTGATCATATAATTGATATAGGTCCCGAGGGAGGAAATGCCGGAGGCTACATTGTATGCGAAGGCACTCCCGAACAAATTGCAATGAATAGTGAGTCACATACAGGTCGTTTTCTTAAAGAAAAATTATAGATAAATCGGGTTCAATCTCCGCACTTTGCTATTACCAAACACCTACCTTGCTCTTATATCGCTCTTTTAAACCTCATAACTAAAAGAGGATGGTAAGAGTAAAGTAAAAAGTGGAAGTATAGAAGGTTATAAGATATTACGCAGAATCCAATAGGTAAATACTAAAATCAAAACAATTAAGGCAGACCACCTACCGAAGAATATCTTCTCAAGTTGTGGATGACGCAACTTTCCTCCAAAATACTGGAGGTATACACCCAGGAAAATATAGGGCAGCACTACAACCATAAATGCATTGTATCTAAACGCAGCTCCAAAATTAAGGTGTATCAACTGATGAATTGCTCTTTGCGAACCGCAACCCGGACATTCTAATCCTGTTGCCAATAAAAAAGGACATTTTGGAAATAGAGAGTGTGTTTCGGGATCGAGAATGTAAAACATATATAGTGCTGCTATAAGCATTAAAGTTATAGCAGCACCTAATGCAATTTTTAATCCTTTACTCAAAGTATATCTTAAAAATTATACCCACTTGCGTTGTTCTCGATAATATTTTCGAGATAACCAGGCATGGTACCTGATGCCATTAATATAATAGTTATAATTAAATAAAGTAAGCCTGCACCCAATGCTAAAAGGGTCCATAACTTAGCTTTATTGGCTGCCGCCTCTGCTTCTGCATATCTCTTGTTATAGTATAGAGAGTCAACTCTGGCTGCGTACACAATTCCTACGATACCAAAAGGTATGCAGCATAAAATAGTTACAATAATTGATTGCCAAAGCCAGTTCGATGGTTTTAACGGAGGGATTTCGTCTTTTTGAGAAATATATTCACTTTCTGATGGCGGAGCAGGTATTTCAGGTGGAATTGCACTGTAGCCAGTAGAGTTGTCTATGTTATTATTATCTTCTGTATTACTAATGTTGTTTCCGTATGGATCTTCCATTTTATTTGCTATTTAAAAAAAACATAAAATTATCTATCTTCAAAAGTTTCTCATATTCATTAAATCAAATACTCCCGACATAGTTAAGCCTAGCAGACCAAATATTAATATAAATGCAATAATAATTAAAATTATCCAACCTACAAATATCCAAAGTGCAATTTTAGTCCACTTCTCTGCCGAAAGAGATGCTTCTTCTGAGGCTCTGATGTCGCCTCTTGAGAAATGCGAATCTACCTGAGTAGAATATACAATTGCAATTATTCCTATTAAGCTTAAAAAACTTCCACAGAACACAAATGGTAGAAGTGTAACTAAGAGTGATTCAATCAACCATGATTTTGGCTTTTGAGCAAAAGAATTGGTTGCCTGTTTCACTTCCGAATAATGCTGAGTTGTTGCTACGTAAGGGGGCTCGAATACAGACTTTAACTCCTCTACCTCATCGGCCCTTTTCCATTGCTCCATTCCTTGTGTCCACACTAAGGTGTCACGTCTGATTTTTTCTCCTCTGAGCTCATCCGGAGTAAATGTGCCTCTCTGCTTTCCAGTGGCGTCAATAAAAAAATAGTGATTCATAGGATGTGTTTTTATTTGTAATTACTTGAATCGATTTGTATTCGGCGGATAACTTTTTTGTTTTCATCGTTATAAACATATTCGATTGAAACATTGTTTTCTTTAAAAAAAAGCAATTGAGGGTTTGTTCTAAATTCTTGCCTTATATTATCTCTCAATGAACTTTCTACCTCCTTGATAAGAGAATCTGGGTTTTGAGTGTTTAGCACTGTGTAGTTATACTGAAAGATATTTTCATCAGTAACTGTAGCGTTATCGAAACGTGTAAAATTATCGAGCATTACGGGTGTAGACTCATTTAGATTGAGAGCCATTTCAGTTAGTTTTTTATGTATAGCCTTCTTATCTGAGTCACATTGAGTGATTAGGATTGAAGATAAAACGATACTTAGTATCAAAAAAGATTTTCTCATTTTCTAATTTTAATGTACAAATATAAAAAAGTTTTCAAGAATATTAATAACTAAAAATTAATTTGGCAGAATGTCTCGCGACATCCTGCCAAACATGTTAACCTTAAATCTAATACTATTATGAAAAAACCACGAGACAAATATAAAAAAGAATTTAAAACAATCCAAACTTTTTATATAAAAAATCAAAAAATATTTGCATATGTCAAAACGAAACCAAAATCAAACATTAGGTAAACCAATTCCTGTTAATTTGCAATACAAATCTAATGCATAAACATCGGTCATACCTGAAATATAGTCGATTATGGATTGAATCTTTCCGTATAGCGATTTAGAATCGATATCATACTGCTCAGGAATTCGGTCTAAAAGTAATTTCGAATATGAATGTTGCGGATTTTTAACAGCATTTATGAAACTGTCGAGTAAAAAACCTATAATTCGATACCCCGCTAATTCTACATCTAAGACATCCTTAGATCTGTAAATATTTTCTGCTGCAAACTTAGAACAAATGTTATATGCATTTTTATATTGCTCGGGAAGCATTTTTATAAGCGACCCATTGAAACTGCCACTAAGAATATTGTCTTCATTTTCCATGAAAATAGCAGAACAAGCATCAACAAGAAGCCCTATCACAGAAGCTCGAAGATATGAAATTTGTTCGTTCACATCGGTTACTAATGATAGTGTATTTAAACGGCGTAATTTTCTCTCTTCATCAAAAAAATTAAGCATCAACTCCTTTGCTTTCTCTGTTGAAACCAATTGTAGTTTATGTGCATCTTCTATATCCATTACCTGATAGCATATATCATCTGCTGCCTCTACAAGGTATACAAGTGGATGCCTAACGTACTTAAGTGGATGGTTATTAACCTTTACTATTCCGAGTTCGGTTGCAATTCGTTTATAATCTTCTTCTTCAGAGGCAAAAAAGCCAAACTTGTTTCTTCCTCCACTTAACTCAGACGAGTATGGATATTTTACAATTGAGGCTATGGTTGAGTAAGTCATGGCAAATCCGCCTTTTCTTCTTCCCCTGAACTGATGCATTAACAACCTTATTGCATTTGCATTACCTTCAAAATAGATAAAGTCGCTCCATCGCCCCTTTTCTTTATCAATTAATGGTTGCAAATATTTACCTTTCCCCTCAGAAAAATAAGTTGAGATGGCCTCCTCGCCAGAGTGTCCAAAAGGTGGATTACCAAGGTCGTGTGCCAGACATGCAGCTGAAACAATTGATCCTATTTCTTCTAAATGAGCATCTGTTTGGGGATGTTTCTTGCGTAGTTCGCGAGCAACATTTTCTCCTAATGAGCGGCCAACACTCGACACTTCCAGACTATGTGTAAGCCTGTTATGAACAAACACACTGCCTGGCAGCGGAAATACCTGAGTTTTATTTTGTAGCCTACGGAATGGAGAAGAGAAAATTAACCTATCGTAATCTCGTTGATACTCTGTTCGGTTCTCTATATTACCATTTTCGTAATCCTCCATTCCGAACCTCTTAATTGATAGTAGCTGTTCCCAATTCATGCCTATTTATTATGGTTATATAGGCAAAGATAAGACAAAAGTTTTATACCTTTATTGGCTTGTCAATTGTTATTAAAGAAGGGGTTGACAAATTTTTCTAAATAATATCAATAAAATATAGATAGTTTGTCCTCAAATAAGATTAAATTTGTCTCTTCTTTTAGGAAAGAACTACAACAATAAAGGAATGACAGACATTATCAAACATGAATGTGGGATAGCAGTTATAAGACTACTTAAACCTCTTGAATATTATTATAATAAATACGGATCTTGGCAATATGGGCTCGATAAGCTATATCTTCTTATGGAGAAACAGCATAACAGAGGCCAGGAAGGGGCAGGCTTGGGAGCTGTGAAGCTCGAAGCATCACCCGGCAATGAATTTATATTTAGAGAAAGAGCGTTGGGCTCTGGGGCAATACCTGAAATATTTTCGAAGGTGCACTCTTTATTTTCTGAGTTTAAGCCTGATCAATTAAAGGATATCGATTTTGTAAAAAAAACAGTTCCATACGCTGCTGAGCTATTTATTGGCCATTTACGATATAGTACCACAGGAAAAAGTGGACTAACATACGTACATCCTTTACTAAGACGTAACAATTGGGCATCTAGAAGTCTTGCTCTGGCTGGCAACTTCAATATGACAAATGTGGATGAGATGTTTGAACAACTTCTAACTGAGGGGCAGCACCCAAGAGATTATGCTGATACGTTTGTAATGCTCGAAACATTAGGACATTATCTAGACAGGGAGGTGCAATATCAGTATGACAATATTGACAAACAAAACATAGAAGGTCAACAGTTAAGCCACATTATTGAAGATAAGCTTGATATACCTTTTTTACTTAAAAGGGCATCTAAGCAATGGGATGGTGGTTATGCGTTGTGTGGCCTGGTAGGATGTGGTGATGCTTTTGCTTTTCGCGATCCGTGGGGAATAAGAACTGCTTTTTATTATCATGATGATGAGGTGGCTGTAGTGGCTTCTGAGAGACCTGTAATTCAAACTGCATTTAATCTTAAAAAAGATGATGTGCATGAACTTCAACCTGGCGAAGCTATTGTTATAAAACGCAATGGCAATATCAGTCTGAAACAGATCTTGGAAAAAAAGGAGAAGATTACGCCATGTTCTTTTGAACGTATATATTTCTCAAGGGGATCTGATTTTGATATTTATCGCGAACGAAAGAAATTAGGCGAACTGCTTGTACCTCGTATAATTGAGGCGATTGACGATGATTTTGACAATACGGTGTTTTCTTTTATTCCTAATACGGCAGAAGTAGCATACTACGGTATGCAGCAGGGACTTGAGGATCATTTTAACCATAACAAAGCAAAAACTATACTCGAGAAGGGAAGCTCTCTGAGCAAAGAAGAAATTGACTCGATCCTTTCTAAACGAGTTAGAGCAGAGAAAGTAGCTATTAAGGATATCAAGCTTCGTACATTTATTGCTCAAGGAACTTCAAGAAATGATCTTGCAGCTCATGTGTATGATGTCACTTACGGATCGTTAAGGAGAGGGGTAGATAATTTAGTGATAATAGATGATAGTATTGTTAGAGGTACAACTCTTAAACAGAGTATTATAAAGATACTTGATAGGCTTGAACCAAAAAAGATTATTATTGTTTCATCTTCACCACAGATTCGCTATCCCGACTGTTATGGTATCGATATGTCGCGAATGAGTGAGTTCATTGCATTTAAGGCTACAATAGAGCTTCTTAAAGAACGTGGTATGCAAAATGTGATAGATGAGGTTTATGAAAAATCTGTTGCACAAAAAAATAAAAAGAAAGAGGATATTATTAATTATGTGAAAGATATTTATGCTCCATTTAAGGAAGAAGAGATATCTGAAAAGATTGCACATATGCTAACTTCAAAAGATATAAAAGCAAACGTGCAAATTGTATTTCAAACAATTGAAGATTTGCACAAGGCTTGCCCTAATCATAAAGGGGATTGGTATTTTTCTGGCAACTATCCAACTCCTGGGGGTAACAGGCTTGTAAATAATGCTTTTATTAATTACATCGAAGGACAGGAACATAGACCTCAACAGTTTAAGCTAAAATTCACAAATTCCAGTCAATGATAGAACGTATTATCATATTAGAAAATATTGACCCCATAGTATTTTTTGGTGTAAACAACAGTAATATACAGTTACTTAAAACTTTATACCCTAAACTTCGATTAGTGGCTCGCGGAAATGTGATAAAAGCAGTGGGAGAAGAGGAGGAGCTGGTGGAGTTTGAGGAGAAGATACACGAACTTGAAAAGTTTAGTGTAGAAATGAATTTATTGAAGGAAGAGGATATAATTGATATTGTTAAAGGTAAATCGCCAGCTGTAATAAATGTTGATAACCTCATTATACATGGTTTAAACGGTAAGCCTATTTTAGCCCGCACAGCCAATCAAAAGAAGTTGGTAGAGGAGTTTGATTCAAATGATATGGTTTTTGCAATAGGACCTGCAGGTTCCGGTAAAACATATACGGCTATTGCACTTGCTGTTCGTGCTCTTAAAACAAAACAGGTTCGTAAAATTATCTTGAGTAGACCTGCTGTTGAAGCAGGTGAGAAGCTTGGTTTCTTACCTGGCGATATGAAAGATAAAATTGATCCTTACCTGCAACCTCTTTATGATGCTCTGGAAGATATGATTCCGCCACTTAAACTTAAGGAGTATCTTGAAAATAAGATAATCCAGATTGCTCCTCTTGCATTTATGCGTGGTAGAACTTTAAATGATGCTATCATAATACTTGATGAGGCACAGAATACAACTAAACCCCAAATTAAGATGTTTCTTACTAGATTGGGTATGAATGGTAAAATGATAATTACTGGAGATATAACTCAGATTGATTTACCACATTCACAGCAGTCGGGATTAGTTCATTCAATGAATATACTCCGCAATATTAAAGGTATTGGCACTGTAGAGTTTAACAAAAAAGATATTGTTCGTCATAAGCTAGTTCAAAGAATTGTAGAAGCTTACGAAAGGGAGAGTACTTCTCATGAAAAAAAAATAGTTGTTAACAATAAAGCTGATAATTTGAGCAACAACAAAAATGAAGAGAATAATAACTACGAAGTGAATAAATAAAATAACATTATGGAAGCTTTAACAAAAACTAATTATAATTTTTCTGGTCAAACAAATGTATATCACGGAAAGGTGCGCGATGTTTACACAATTGGAGAAGATACTCTGGTTATGATTGCTACGGACCGAATTTCAGCATTTGACATAGTACTTCCCAAAGGTATCCCTTTTAAAGGACAGGTATTAAACCAAATAGCATCTAAATTTCTTGATGCTACTTCAGATATCGTTCCTAATTGGAAACTAGATACACCTGATCCTATGGTGACAGTGGGTCATAAATGCGATCCTTTTAAAGTGGAAATGGTTATTAGAGGTTATATAACCGGCAGCGCCTGGCGTGACTACAAAAAAGGAGCAAGAACTATTTGTGGTATTCCCCTTGCTGAAGGGCTTAGAGAGAATCAGAAATTTGAAACTCCTTTAATTACTCCTACAACAAAAGCTGATGAAGGTCATGACGAAAACATATCTAAAGAAGAAATAATTGCACAAGGGCTTGTTAGCAGAGATGATTACGAACAGTTAGAGAAATATACATACGAGCTGTTTAAAAGAGGAACCGAAATGGCTGCCAGCAAAGGTTTAATTCTTGTAGACACTAAGTATGAGTTCGGTAAAAAAGATGGTAAAATATATCTGATTGATGAAATACATACACCCGATTCTTCAAGATACTTTTATAGTGATGGATACTTAGAGAGATTTGAAAAGGGTGAAGAGCAAAAACAACTCTCAAAAGAGTTTGTAAGAAAATGGTTAATGGAAAACGGTTTTCAGGGACAAGAGGGGCAAGAAGTGCCTGAAATGACAGAAGAGTATTGCCAAAGTGTTTCGGAAAGGTATATTGAACTATATGAAAGGATTGTGGGTGAGAAGTTCGAAAGAGCAGAAGCCCAAAACATTATGGTACGTATTGAAGATAATATCATTAAATATTTAGATAAATGAATTACAAAGTTGAATCAGTAAACCCATACGACTCGGATAGGCCTAAAAAAGAACAGATTATTGAGATGTTTGATAATATTGCTAGTAAGTATGATAAGCTTAATGGGGTATTATCGCTTGGTATGGATGAA
>CAZSBA010000004.1:0-65691 GCA_964605035.1 uncultured Proteiniphilum sp.
AACGACCCCGAGATTACAAATCACGTGCTCTGGCCAACTGAGCTAAAGAGGCTTGGATGCTTATTTTAGCTGTCTCTAGATATTTTATCTGAGAAACGGTCGCAAAGGTAGTGATATTTTTAATTACGCCAAAACTTTATTAGACTTTTTTGCCAATTATCTCACTTTTTTTTCTTTGGTTTTTATTATTTGCTTTTCAATTGCCATTATACAGAGGTCAATAGCTTCTTCAAATGTATCTGCATTTTTATTTGCATATGCTTCTTTGTGTTTGAGATTTATTTTAATTGCCGCATCTTTGTTTAATATTGTTTCAGGTTTTACAACCTTTAAGATAACTTCTGCTTGAATTATCTCATCTGAGATTCTCTCAAGTTTCTTTACTTTTTTTTCAACAAATGATTTTAATTGATCAGTAGCGTCAAAATTTACAGATTGAATTGTTAGTTCCATGCTATTACCTCCTTTATTTATTTGCTCTTGGATGAGCGTTTTGATAAGTTTTTTTCATCTCTTCGAAAGTTACATGAGTATAGATTTCTGTTGATGAAAGGCTGCTATGACCCATCAGCTCTTTTATAGAATTAATTTCAGCGCCATTATTAAGCATAACAGTAGCAAATGAATGCCTTAGTACATGAGGACTTTTTTTTGAAAGTGTTGAAATACTTTTTAAATGGTTATTAATGATTTTATATACGAGTTTTGGATACATAGCGTTTCCATCTTCTTTAACAAAGAGAAAAGGTGATTTGTTCTCAATTTCTTTGTTCCTTATTTGAATGTACTTTTTTAATTTTTCCTTGGTCAGGTTAGAAAATGGAATTAATCGTTGTTTATCTCTTTTTCCAGTTACTCTCAGTGTGCAGTTGTGAAAATCTATGTCGTTGTCTTTAAGTAATATGAGTTCAGACCTACGCATACCGGTTACATACAGAATTTCAATTAAGAATTGATCACGAATACCTTTAAAGCCTTCCGGAAAATTTTTAGCGTCATCAAGAATTTCTTCCATTTGTTTATTGTTCACAAATGATGGAATCTTTGTATTTAGTTTTGGTCCAGAAACAGATTTTACCGGGTCTTTATCTATAATGCCAGATTTAGCTAAGTATTTGAAGAACGATTTTAATGAACTTAGTTTTCTGTTTACTGAGCTAGCTTTAAAACCTTGTTCTACTAAACTACCTATCCATATTCTTATAACATCAATATCAACTGATGTTAAAGCCTGATTGTCATCTTTAGCTTTAATGAATTTTTCAAATTGAAGAATGTCATTTAAATAAGAAATCTCCGTCTGAGAAGAGTAGTTCTTCTCATAACGGAGATAATCAATGAATCTTTCTTTCCACATTCAGTAGCCTTTTCAGTGAATCTATAGTGCTACGAAGATAGAAAATTTATTTTTAATGTGGAAATTTATTCTTCTTCTTCCTGCAGTTTCTGCACATAAACAGCATGCTGTTTTTGCTTGCGGTTTTTAACCGATGGTTTAATAAAAGCCTGACGTCTGCGAAGTTCTTTTACAACGCCTGTTTTTTCATACTTACGTTTGAATTTTTTCAGAGCTCTTTCTATGTTTTCTCCTTCTTTTAATGGAACTATTATCATTATGCAATAACCTCCTTTCTATTTGGAGTGCAAAGATATATATAAAAATTAGAAACTTCAATCATATTTCGAAGTTTTAAAGCTTTGTTTAGAAATATATCTGCTATAGCCACTATATAAAAACAAAGTGTAACCTTTTGAGTTACACTTTATAAATACTAAATTTCAGTTTAATTATTTTTTATTTCACCTCTTCGAAATCTACATCAGTTACGTTGTCATCAGTTGATTTGTTTTCACTTTGCGAGTGCTGATCAGCTTCAGTGCCAGCTTGTGCTCCCTGTTGTGCATTTGTAGCATTGTACATTTCTTGCGAAGCTGCTTGGAATACTGTATTCAATTCATTCGATGCAGCTTCAATAGCGTCAAGATCTTGAGCTTTATGAGCTTCCTTAAGTTTTCCAAGTGCTGTTTCAATTGGAGCTTTCTTGTCAGCTGGAATTTTATCTCCTAAATCTTTCAATTGTTTTTCAGTTTGGAAAATTGTAGAGTCAGCTTGATTCAGTTTGTCAATTTTTTCTTTTTCAATTTTATCCGATTCAGCATTTGCTGCAGCCTCTTCCTTCATACGTTTAATATCTTCATCACTTAAACCTGACGAAGCTTCAATTCGTATTTTTTGTTCTTTTCCTGAGGCTTTATCTTTTGCAGAAACACTTAAAATGCCGTTGGCATCGATATCAAATGTTACTTCAATTTGAGGTACACCCCTTGGAGCTGGTGGAATTCCATCAAGATTAAAAACTCCGATTTGTTTATTGTCTCTAGCCATTGATCTTTCACCTTGAAGTACATTGATTTGCACTGAAGGCTGATTGTCAGAGGCAGTTGAGAAAGTCTCGCTTTTTCTTGTTGGTATAGTTGTGTTAGCGTCTATTAGCTTAGTCATTATGCCACCCATAGTTTCAATACCGAGTGATAGAGGGGTAACATCAAGTAGAAGAACATCTTTCACCTCTCCAGTAAGTACAGCTCCCTGAATTGCAGCACCAATAGCAACAACTTCATCCGGATTAACACCTTTATGAGGTTTTTTTCCAAAAATTGTTTCAACTAGTTCCTGTACGGCAGGAATTCTTGTTGATCCTCCAACTAGAATAACTTCGTCTATATCAGAGTTACTCAAACCTGCATCTTTCATTGCAGTAAGAATAGGCTGCTTACATTTTTGCAATAAATCATCAATAAGTTGCTCAAATTTAGCACGAGAAAGGTTCTTTACTAAGTGCTTTGGAATACCGTTTACCGGCATTATATAAGGCAGATTTATCTCAGTTGATGTAGCACTTGAGAGTTCAATCTTAGCTTTTTCAGCCGCTTCTTTTAAACGTTGAAGAGCCATAGGGTCTTTTCGAAGGTCGATACCTTCATCTTTTAAAAACTCATCAGCGAGCCAATCTATAATTCGATGGTCGAAGTCGTCACCACCAAGGTGAGTGTCACCGTTTGTAGATTTTACTTCAAAAACTCCATCTCCAAGCTCAAGAACAGATATGTCAAAAGTTCCACCACCTAGGTCAAATACTGCAATTTTTGAATCTTTACTCTGTTTGTCCAGACCATATGCTAAAGCAGCTGCAGTCGGCTCGTTAACGATACGGCGAACAGTCAATCCCGCAATTTCACCAGCCTCTTTGGTTGCTTGACGTTGAGCGTCACTAAAGTATGCAGGTACAGTAATTACAGCCTCTTTAACCTCTTGTCCTAAGTGATCTTCAGCTGTTTTTTTCATCTTCTGCAATACAATAGCAGATATTTCTTGTGGTGTATATAATGTGCCGTTGATATCAACACGAGGTGTGTTGTTTTCACCTTTGACAACTTTATAAGGTACCCTTCCTATTTCCTTTTGAACTTGGTCGTATGTTTCTCCCATAAATGTTTTTATAGAAGACACAGTGTTACTTGGATTTGTAATTGCTTGACGTTTAGCAGGATCACCAACTTTACGTTCTCCGTTATCCATAAAAGCAACTACAGAAGGAGTTGTACGTTTACCTTCATTGTTAGGAATTACAACAGGTTCGTTACCCTCCATTACGGATACGCATGAATTTGTTGTTCCTAAGTCGATTCCGATTATTTTTCCCATAGTTTGTTATATATTAATTATTGTATGTTCAATTTTTATAAATAATTTTTTTTGTACACTAGATTGTTTTCAAATGTTGTGCCAAAAATCCCCCAAAATCTATAATCTGCCATTATGACGGAGGTTTAATATAGTGTAATTAAGTTTTTTTACATAAATTCTAATTCTTAATAAGATTTATATATCTTTGAAGAACTTATAACTGGTGTGTTCAGTGTAGTTGTTGAACTCAACTGATAGTATTTGACCCTAATTTATATAATTCAATAATATGTATACAGAGAAAGATCTTTATTTATTAGAGCAAAAAGGTATTTCAATAGAACAAATTGAAACTCAGTTGGAGCATTTTAGAAAGGGGTTTCCTTACTTAGAAATTGTTTCTGCTGCACGAGTAGATAACGGTATTTTAAAGGTTGATGAAAAAAAAGAAAAGGATTATCTACATAAATGGGACGAGTTTTTAAAAAGCAATAAGACAGTTACTAAATTTGTTCCTGCATCTGGAGCAGCAAGTAGAATGTTCAAAGATCTGTTTTCTTTTTACAATTCAGATGAAAATTCACCCACAACCGAGTTTGTGAAAACATTTTTCAATCGTATTCATGAGTTTCCCTTTTTTTCCTCATTAGATACTTTATGTAAAGAATTGTTTAGTAAATCTGTAGATGAATTGTGCAATGAAGGAAAATATAAAGACGTTCTCAAGGCTTTACTTTCAGAAGAAGGTAAAGATTACGGAAATATGCCCAAAGGATTAATACTCTTTCATAATTATCCCGAAGGTAATCGTACTCCTGTTGGAGAGCATTTATCCGAAGGAGCACTCTATGCCAAAAATGCAGATGGTATTATAAATATACACTTTACTGTTTCTGCAGAACATAAAGAGATGTTTGAGCTTTTAACTGCAGCAAGAAGATTGAATTACGAGATTAAGCTCGACTCAAAGTTCATGGTCTCATTCAGTGTTCAGAAACCTTCAACAGATACTATAGCTGTTGATATGAACAACGAACCTTTTCGCGAAGATGATGGTACAATTCTATTCCGACCGGGAGGTCATGGTGCACTTATAGAAAATCTTAACGATATCAATTCTGATGTAATCTTCATAAAGAATATAGATAATGTTGTCCCCGACAGATTAAAGGAAAATGAAGCACGATACAAAAAACTCCTTGCAGGTGTTTTAGTAACTATGCAACAAAGAGCACATGAGTATCTGAGAAAACTAGATTCAGGTTATCTTACTAGTAAAGATCTTGTAGAAATTCTATCTTTCACAGAAACTGAGTTGAATATCATAAATACCGTAGAATACACTTCTGAAGTAGATTTAAAGAAATACTTAAAACAGAAACTCGACAGACCGTTTCGTGTATGTGGAATGGTAAAGAATGAAGGTGAGCCTGGTGGTGGACCTTTTATCGTAAAAAATACTGATGGAACTGCTTCTCCACAGATATTAGAAAGCTCACAGATTAATAAAGAAGATAAAAAATCAATGGATATCTTCAGTAATGGTTCACATTTTAATCCCGTGGATGTTGTATGTGGAGTGAAATGCTACAAGAATAATAAATTTGACTTGACAAAATTTGTAGATGTCAATACAGGTTTTATTTCATATAAATCTAAGAATGGAAAAGACCTTAAAGCTTTGGAGCTACCAGGCCTATGGAATGGCGCTATGAGCGATTGGAATACCATTTTTGTTGAAGTACCTGTTTCAACATTTAATCCTGTAAAAACAGTAAACGATTTGCTTCGACCAGTGCACCAATGAGGTTTTTTCAAAGAAAATTCTGGATTATAATTTGCCTGTTACTATTGATTTCATGCAAACAGGCTAAATTAACTGATGCCAGAGATCAGTATATCAGAGGCGAATACTACTCTGCAAGCGAGACATACAGTAAACTATATAACCAAAGCAGAGACAAGGACAGTGCTGTTCGCGGGGTAATAGCTTTTGAGATGGCAGAGGTTTACAGAAAGCTAAATCGTTCATCACGTGCTGTTAACGCATATAAGAATGCAATACGATTTGAGTATCCCGATAGTTTAATCTACTTGAGGTATGCTCAAATGTTACACAAAGAGGGTGAGTACGAACAAGCAATTGAAGCCTACAATAAATTTTTAAGATTAAGTCCCGATCATCAACTGGCAAATAATGGTTTAAAAGGTGCAAAACTATCGATGTCATGGCAAGAGGCTAATACTAATGTGGTTAACATAACATATTCTGAACTCTTCAATTCAAATAGAGGAGAGTTTAGTCCCACACTAGCTCATAATGATAATGTGCTTTACTTTAATTCTTCAAGAAACGATGCAATAGGGTATAATAATAGTCCTATTACAGGAGTTAAATATAATGATTTATATATTTCTGAAAAGAGTGTAACAGGTGAATGGCAAAAGCCAAAAAGATTATCATCAGAAATAAATACAGAATTTGATGAAGGAACTCCTTCAATTACAGAGAATGGAAGATTTATGTTCTATACATATAGCTCTCCCGATGCAAATCTACCAACGGCTGCTAAAATTTATGTTTCTAGAAGAATTAATGGAATATGGAGTATTGGAAGAAATATAGACCTCGCACCAGACTACGCTGCTTCTCAATTCGCTCATCCAGAAGTTTCTCCATCCGGAGAATATCTTTATTTCATATCAGATATGCCTGGTGGATATGGGGGAATGGATATTTGGCGAGCTAAGGTGACAAATGACTTTGAACCTTTATACTTAGAAAACCTTGGACCAACAATAAATACTTCTGGAGATGAAATGTTTCCATATTTAAGAAATGATACTACACTATATTTCTCTTCTGATGGACACCCTGGAATGGGAGGTTTAGATATTTTTGTTGCAAGTACAACGTCTAATTCTGATGTTTGGGACGTTCAAAACGTTAAACCACCAATAAATTCGTCATACGACGATTTTGGAATTACATTCGAAAGAAACTCAGAAAAAGGTTTTTTCAGTTCAAATAGAAATGATATACGAGGTTATGATCACATATATTCATTTGAATTTACTGATAAAAGCATTTCAGTTGAAGGTATCGTAGTAGATCACGAAGATATGTTTATCTCCGGAGCTACTGTTTTGGTTGTTGGTAGCGATGGTTTAAAACGTTCTTTTACTACAAACAAAGATGGTGAATATAGTTTTGAAGGAAAAGCTGGAAATAACTATTTATTATTGGCTACTGTTGATGGTTTCATCGATTTAAAACATTCACTATATATTGACTCTAATGTTTCTGATACATTATATTATGTAGATTTTGAGATGATACCATATAATAAACCTGTGGTTTTGGAAAATATTTTTTACGATTTCGATAGTGCGTTACTTAAAGAAGAGTCTAAAGGAGAACTTGATGTGTTAGTTAATATCCTTATCGAAAATCCTAGCATTGTAATTGAATTGAAAGCGCATGCAGACCGATGGGGGGGAGAAGAATATAATAATAATCTCTCCATCAAACGAGCAAACTCAGTAAAGGAATATTTACTTAATCAAAGAATCAATCAAGAAAGAATTATTACAATAGCAGTGGGTAAAAGTGAACCAAAAAAAGTCACTTCTTCAATAGCTAATAAGTATGATTTTCTAATTGAGGGAGACGTGCTTTCTGAAGATAGGATAAAGATGTTTTCTGCAGAACAACAGGAGATAGCTGATCAGGTAAACCGCCGTACTGAGTTTAGAATAGTTGAATTTTAAGAATTCAGAAATACAAAACATATTCTCCAAAATAATGTGTAATTTTGTTTATCGCATAACAACACACACAACGTTATCTATTTAAGTGGAATATATGCTAAAATCATTATATATAGAGAATTACGCTTTAATTGACTCAATTAATATAAACTTTGAAACAGGATTAACCGTTATCACAGGTGAGACTGGTGCAGGTAAATCAATTATTTTGGGTGCTCTATCACTTATTCTTGGTCAGAGAGCCGATAGCCGTCATATTAAGCATAATGAAAAAAGATCTGTAATTGAAGGTGTATTTCATATATCTGACTACAAATTAAAACCTTTTTTTGAAGAACATGATTGGGTATTTGATGAAACTGAATGCATACTCCGTCGAGAAATATGGAGTAGTGGTAAATCCAGAGCTTTTGTTAATGACTCGCCTGTATTACTAAATGATCTTAAGGAATTGGCCGATAAATTGATAGATATCCATTCTCAACATCAAAATCTTGAGTTGAGTGATAACCTATTTCAGCTAAAGATAGTAGATATATTAGCTAATACAACTAAACAATTTGAAGAGTACGAAAAAGCTTACACTCAATATAAATCATCAGAGAGGGCTTTAAAGGAGCTACAAGAAGAATCACGAAAGAGTAGAGAAGAGGAAGATTTTCTTCGTTTCCAATATGATATCTTAAAAGAGACTTCTTTAAAAATTGGCGAGCAAGAACAACTAGAAGCTGAACTAGAAGCACTTACTCATTCAGAGGAGATAAAATCGGGTCTGTTTTATATTACAACATTGATTTCTGAAGGAGAGAACAGCATAGAGTCTCAACTTAGAGCAGTAGTTGATAGGTTACAAGACATTCAAAGGGTTTATCCAAAGATTTCTGAGTTAACAGAGAGAGTTAAGTCTGCATATATAGACATGAAGGATGTTCGTGAAGAAGCTTCCAGATTTTTCGAAACAGTAGAATTTGATCAGGAGCGTCAAGATATTATTGAAAACAGATTGAGTACAATTTACGGACTTCTGAAAAAACATTCTGTTTTAACTGTTGAAGATCTTATAAAACTAGAACATGAGATTGGACAACAATTGGCAACTATCGAATCTTATGATGAACAGCTCTCAGCTTTAGAAAAAGAGATGTCAATTTATAAAGAACTGATGTTGAAGAAAGGAAAAGAGCTGAGCAACAAACGCAAATTGGCATCATTAAAGATAGAAAAGCAACTAATTGAGAAACTATCTTATCTAAAAATGGAAAATACTCGTTTTGTTTGTGATTTCAAAGATAAGAAAACTCCCGATTATACTGGAATTGATAATCTTCAATTTCTATTTTCAGCTAACAAAAATAGCAGCTTACAACCTGTTTCTGAAATAGCATCAGGAGGTGAAATTTCTAGATTGATGTTGTGCTTAAAATCCATGATTGCCGGGGCTGTAGCACTACCTGCCATAATTTTTGATGAGATTGATACCGGAACATCTGGTGATGTTGCTGATAGGGTTGGAGCGATTATGAAAGAGATGAGTAGTGGAATGCAAGTAATAGTTATAACTCATCTTCCACAAATTGCATCAAAAGGAGATGTGCACTTCAAAGTATTCAAAGAAGAAACAGATAACGAGATTACAACCAATATAAAAGTGCTTTCTTCATCCGATAGAGTTGAGGAGATTGCAGGTATGTTGAGTGGATCTGAAATTACAAAAGAGGCATTACAAAATGCAAGAGTAATGCTTGATGTGTGATGATGTTGAGAAATATTAGAATATAAAATTGAGGAATATAATTGTAATTAAATGAGAGAAAAGGAGATGGTTTTTGGCATCCGTGCTGTAATAGAGGCAATTGATGCAGGTAAAGAAATTGACAAGGTTTTGATAAAGCGAGATCTTTCAGGCGATTTAATCATGGAGTTATTACAACTTCTAAGAGAATATGAAATACCCATGCAAAGAGTTCCTGTTGAACGCATTGATAGAATAACACGAAAAAATCATCAGGGTGTAATAGCGTTTACTTCTGCAGTTACTTATCATAAGCTAGAAAATATAATTCCACTATTATATGAAGAGGGCAAAAACCCATTTATTCTTGTTTTGGATGGATTAACTGATGTTAGAAACTTTGGAGCTATAGCTCGCACCTGCGAAGTTGCAGGAGTCGATGCAATTGTTATTCCCTCTCGTGGAAGTGTCACTGTTAATAGTGATGCAATTAAAACTTCTGCCGGCGCACTCCATACTATTCCTGTGTGTCGTGAAAAAAGTTTGAAAGAAGCAATAGTTTTTCTCAAAAATAGTGGAGTTAAAGTAGTGGCTGCCACCGAAAAGGCTGCAACAATTTACACAGACTCAGATATGAGTATACCTGTTGCAATTGTAATGGGATCTGAAGATGTAGGTATTTCAAATGAGCATATTCGTATTAGTGATGAATTGATAAAGCTTCCACAATTTGGAAATATTCAGTCACTGAACGTATCAGTTGCAGCAGGTGTTATAATCTACGAAGTTTTAAGACAAAGGCGAGGCTCCGCCTTATGATAAATAATAATTATAAGTAATATATATGAAACAATTAATATCAACAAACAGTGCGCCGGCTGCAATTGGGCCATATAGCCAAGCAATTGAAGTTAACGGAATGATTTATTTGTCTGGTATGCTTCCCATCGATTGCGTAACGGGTAATCTCGTTTCTGGAGGTGTAAAGGAGCAGACAACTCAAATATTTGTAAATATTAAAGCCGTTTTATCTGCAGCAGGAGTTAATATAGATAATGTAGTAAAAACTACAGTTTTTCTAGATGATATGGCTCTTTTCAGTGATATGAATAAAGTTTACTCTACTCAGTTCACAGAGCCATTTCCTGCCAGGTCTACTGTTGCTGTCAATGGACTCCCAAAAGATGCTTTAGTTGAAATCGAGGTCATTGCTACAAAATGAAGACATTGGGGAACGTAATTTGGATAGTATTCGGTGGTTTTGTTATAGCCATTGAATATGTTGTAGGAAGTATTGCACTGATGGTTACAATAATTGGGATACCATTTGGAATTCAGTCTCTTAAGATTGCTGAGTTGGCATTATGGCCTTTCGGCAAAAAAATAAAACATATAAAAACAACTTCAAGTTGTTTATCTTTAGTAATGAATATAATTTGGTTCTTTGTAGGTGGGCTTCCAATTATTCTAACACATTTCCTATTTGGAATTCTTTTTTATATAACAATAATTGGAATTCCTTTTGGACATCAACATTTTAAGTTGATGAGATTAGCCATTAGTCCTTTTGGCAAGGATATTGTGAACAGATAGTGTCTTCATTAATCAATCACAGCAGGTAGATTATCTTCTTCTTCAGGCGGATCTTTCATCACTACAAAGGAACTAATTTCCCATAATGCATAAATGGGCATTGTTACAACAAAGAGTGAAAATGGATCACCGGATGGAGTTATAAGTGCAGCTGCTATAAGAGAACCCACGACTGCGTGTTTACGGTATTTTTTGAAGAATGATCTGTATATCAATCCAAGGCTCGATAATAACCAGAAAACCAGAGGCATTTCAAATACCAATCCCATTATTAGTATTAAAGTATAAAAATTGCTCATGTACGAGTCTAAAGAGATCATATTTTCTATTGATGCACTTAACTCAAAAGTTATCAGGAATCGGAAAATTAGTGGAAATACTATGAAATATCCTACTATACAGCCAATTATGAACATGAATCCCCCAAATCCGAATGCTTTTTTTACTCCTTTGGCTTCGTTGTCATAAAGTGCAGGACTTACAAATTTCCAAACTTCATATAATATAAATGGGATAGTGCAAAGTATGCCAAAAGCGAATGATGTGGAGATATATGTCATGAACTGTGTTGTCATGTTTATATTCAACATCTCCACTCTGAATGAATCTGAAGAAAAGTCGGGAAG
Organism: uncultured Proteiniphilum sp.; assembly: GCA_964605035.1. Classification (GTDB taxonomy): domain Bacteria; phylum Bacteroidota; class Bacteroidia; order Bacteroidales; family Dysgonomonadaceae; genus Proteiniphilum. The sequence continues at coordinate 11,411 of CAZSBA010000004.1, forward strand.
GAAGGGTATATATTCCCCTGCTTTTTCAAAGAATTTATAAGTTACAAAATCTGAATCTCGGGGAGCAAGTATTACAGAATCAAATATATGAGGAATAATGATAAATCCCACTACTGAGAAAACCACTACAGCAATAAGAATACGAATTATGGTCCATCTGAATTCTTCCAAATGGTCCCAAAAGGACATTTCTTTTTCCGCCATATGTATACTTTGGCCCCTACTTTTTGATTGGTTACCTATTAATTATCTCCTGTTGAAGATGATTTATGTTCAGTAGAATCTCCTTTAATATCTTCCTCGATATCATTTAGACCTTTTTTGAAACTATTGATTCCTTTACCTAATCCTTTCATGAATTCAGGAATTTTCTTTCCACCAAAGAGAATTAAGACTACAATAACTATAATAGGTATTTCCCAACCGTTTAAATTTATGAGTAATGGATTCATATGTGCAATTTGTTTTATTTATGATCGATTATTAGTTTCTATACAAAATTAGATGTTGCAAATGTATGTGATATTTATGAATTATACCACAGTTTTAATATAAAGTTTAATAAATTGTTATTAACGCAGCAATATATTCAAGTCCATATAAATTGGAAGGTGATCGCTGAATCCCCCATTATAACGAGGTCCTAAATTGGTTCTAAAAGGTTTCATTCCATAATATTTTTCGTCCTTCTCTAGTAAAAATATATCATTGTATATATAAGCTTTATTGTTTTTTACATGAATAGAATTATCAACGTTCAATAGTCTACCGTTAACTATCAGATGATCGCTTACACTCCAGATCCCTTGGTATTTATATGTACCATATTCAGCTTTTTTGTTTTTACTAAATAAGAGATTATATAGATCACCACTTTTAATTATTTCTTTTTTTTGTTTTGCTTTAAGAACATTGAGCAAACTCTTATCATGTGGTTCGTCATTAAAGTCACCCATGATAATCAAATAAGGTTTAGTCCGAATCGATAGAATACTATCTACCTTATTTCTCAAAACTTGAGCCGACTCAATTCTTGCCTTTTCAGTCTCATGTTTTCCCGAGATTCTAGATGGGAAATGACACACGAAAATGTCGAGAGTATCTTTATTTATTAGTGTACCAACCGAATGCAATATGTTTCTTGTAGGCCGTGTTCTTTTATCACTAAATTTTATCTCATATTGAGTATACTCTAATAGTCTATACTGATGTTGTTGGTATAATAGTGCTACATCTATACCTCTTTCATCAGGCGAATTGGTAACGATAAAGTTGTAGCCTTGTACACTTAAAGTAGAACGTCTTGTTAGATCATGTAGAACTGAGTCATTTTCAACTTCGCATAACCCAACCAATGCTGGAGAATTCATCTCTCCAACAGCAGTTATAACCTTAGTGATTTTATTTAACTTTTCCTTGTATTTCCAATCACTCCATCTCATGAAACCGTCTGGAAGGAAGTCATTATCATCTTTAAGAGAGTCGTTTCGTGTGTCAAATAAGTTCTCTACATTGTAGAATAACACCCGGAAGTTATTTTGAGATGTTGCTTCCGCAAAAGGAATAATTAAAAAAAAACTTACAATATATACTCTAAGCTCTAACAATTTCAAATTGTTCCTTTATTTTTCTTCATGGAGGTTCTCTACAATTTTCACAAGGTAGTCCCAAAACTTCCCAACAGATGATATTTTCATTTTCTCATCTGGCGAATGCACATCTGTCATATCAGGGCCAATTGATATCATATCAAGATTAGGGTATTTTTCAAGAAATAGTCCACACTCTAGTCCAGCATGAATAGCTTTAACTTTAGGGTCTTTATTATAAAGACTTCTATACTCTTTTTGTGCAACTTTCAGTAAATCTGATTCTGGATTCGGTTGCCACCCTGGATAACCATCATTGTTAACGGTTTTAGCCCCTGCTAATTCAAATACAGAGGTTACCATGTTTACAATATATCTTTTTTGAGATTCTGAAGAGCTGCGTTGGCTTGTTCCTACTTCAATTTTTCTATTCGGAAGCATTTTTATAGATGCCAGATTTGTAGAAGTTTCAACTAGTCCAGGTATTTCTTCACTCATGCCTATAACCCCATGCGGACATGCATAAAGGGCAAGAATTAGACGTTCTGTTGTACCCTTGTTTATAACTTTAGATGGAATTTGTACAGAATCCATCTGTATGTCTATATTAGGCTCAGAATGTTTAAGCTCTTCTTGTATTTCCGCAAGAAAATTATTCAGCTTAACTCTAATATCTTCTTTATACTTCTCTTTAACTCCTATAACTGCATGTGCTTCTCGTGGTATAGCATTATGTAGGTTTCCACCTTCAATTTTTGAAAGTAACATACCATATTTCTTTCTAGTGATTGAATGAAGAAAGCGTATTAGAATCTTGTTAGCATTTCCAAAACCTTTATCTATGTCACTTCCAGAGTGTCCACCACGCAATCCTTTCACTTTAACTTCAAACCAGAAATATTTTTTTGGAGAATCCTTTTCTTTGTATTCAAAATAGGCTTTGGTCCCTTTTCCTCCAGCGCAACCAATATATATCTCTCCCTCTTCTTCAGTATCAAGGTTTATAAGTAGGTTTCCTGTAAGAAAGTCTTTTTCTAATGAATTAGCACCCGTAAGACCTGTCTCCTCATCAACAGTAAATAGAGCTTCAATTTTGCCATGAGAAATATTGTCTGCAGCCAAAAGGGCAAGTTCCGCAGCAACTCCAATGCCGTTGTCTGCTCCTAAAGTCGTGCCATTTGCTTTTACCCAATCGCCATCAATAACTGTTTCTATAGGGTCATTTTCAAAATCATGTTCAACGTCTGAGTTTTTCTCACAAACCATATCTACATGCGATTGTAAAATAAGGGTTGGAAATCCTTCTTTTCCAGGTTTAGCATCTTTTGTAATAAGTATGTTACCTGCTTTATCTTGTTTAGCTTCAAGGTTGTTCTTCTTTGCAAAATCTAATAGGTATGAAAGTATTGCTTCTTCTTTTTTAGAAGGTCTGGGTATCTGAGTAATATCATAGAAATAATTCCAGATAGCAGCCGGTTGTAGTTCTCTTATTGGCATAATGTATTTTATTATATTATATTTAATCAGGTTGATAATATGTAAACCATAAAAATAGTCGAAAAAAGGACGTTATGCAATATTTTTAGCATCTTTAATGACAATTTTAGCAGTGTAATAAGTTAATTCCACTATCTTTGTGCTACAATTAAAGGAAATAATATGTTACAAACACTTATAATAGGTATCGCGCTTGGGTTAATAGCATTTCTACTATTGGGTATTCGTGTATTCTTTAAAAAGAATGGTGAATTTCCAAATACTCACATCGGAGCAAGTAAAGCTATGCAAGATAGAGGTATAAGCTGTGCCACATCGCAAGATAATGAATATCGTTACAAAGAGAGTCCAGTATTAAAATTATTAAAAAAAGAAAATTTATAAATCTCCTGAAATGAAGAGTTACACCAATTACATTGTTAGCGGAGTGCTAGCTGTAGCAGTTATTGTTTTATTTATTCTGCATTTTAATTCTAACACCAGCTCAAACGAAGAGAGTGGTAAAAACCTTTCAGTTTTATTAAATGATTCTACAATTGCATTGCCAATTGCGTTTGTAAATGTAGATTCACTTTTAGTAAATTACAATTTTGCAAAAGATCTTAATGAGTCGCTATTAAGAAAAGAAGAAAGCACACGTGCTACACTTAACCAACGTGAAAATCAAATTAACTCAGCTGCACAAGAGTTCGAGCGTAAATTACGCAACAACGCATTTTTAAGTCAGGAGAGAGCTCAGCAGGAGCAAGAGCGGATAATGAAAATGAATCAAGAATATCAGCAGTTAGCAGAGCGACTGTCTCAAGAATTTCTTCTTGAGCAGCAAAAGCTTAATATTCAGATGGAAGATACTATAAAAGTTAGAATCGAAGAGTTTAACAGAACTCGCAACTTTGAAATTATATTAAGTAACACTTCCACCAGTACACTTATTTACGCTAAAGATAAATATGACATTACTAACGAAGTTGTGCAATACCTCAATAATAAATACGGTCCCGCAACTGCTTCAGATGAATAATAGCCGTTTCGTTTAGTTTGAAACATTGGTCATCATACCTGCAAAAGCACAGTGGAAAGTATATTGATACAAAACTTCCAAATCAAGCTAAAGCAGATGTTATTGTAGTTATACCTTGCTACAACGAGCCGGAACTTATTTATACCCTACAAAGTATAAAAACTTGCAGTAAGCCAAATGCAAACTTGTTAGTGGTAGTAATAATAAATTCAGGTATTGATGCCAAACATGATGTAATATTGCAAAACCGTTCAACTTACACCGAAGTTGAACGGTTTGCTGTTTTAAATAATGAGTCTAGGCTGACATACTTTCCATTGTTGTCTGAAAATCTTCCCAAAAAACATTCGGGAGTTGGTTTAGCCCGAAAGATTGGGATGGATCTCGCAATAGATCATTTTTATACCAACAATAATAAGGGAATAATTATTTCTCTTGATGCCGACTGTGAAATATCAGAAAACTTTTTCGTTTCTATTTATGATGAGTATAGTCAAAATGATAAATTAAACTCCACAATTCATAACTTTTATCACAGAGTTGAGGATGATGATTATGGTATAGAAAATGCTATCAGGCAATATGAAATGTACTTGCGTTATTTCAGTAAGATGCTAAAATATACAGGTTTCCCTTATTATTATCATACTATAGGGTCTGCTTTCGCCGTTTCTGCAGATGCCTATGTGCGAGTTGGGGGTATGGGAAGACAACAGGGGGGTGAAGATTTCTATTTCTTGCAAAAAATTTTTCAGTTAGGCTATACAAAAGAGCTTTATAAAACTTTCGTTTATCCTAAGGCTAGATTTTCAGATCGTGTTCCTTTTGGAACGGGCCCTGCCTTGCAGAAAATATTGGATGAACCTGATAGAAGAATAAAAGTTTATTCAAAACTTTCATTTTATCATCTGAAATCACTTTTCGATATGAAGGACAGCTTTTTCAAAATGAACGAGAAAGAGGCTATATCCTATCTATCTGATTTACATCCAGCATTACAGAACTTTCTTAAAGAGATTAATTTCTTAGATAGTTTGAGTGATTGTAATAATAATTGTTCAAGCCTTAACAGTTTTGGCAAAAGATTCTTTCATCATTTCAACTCATTCAAGATAATTAAATATCTAAATTTTGTTCATCCTTCGCCGTTTCCCTATGAGAAAATTGAATCTGATTCTATCAAAATATAATTTTTCATTTGAAAGTATGCTATAAAATAGTACTTTTGTGCTCAAATTGTAACTATAGTCTGTCTTTATTCTTTTTTTTTCTAAAAAAACTGTGATTCATGAATATCAATATCCTTGAAATTATTAGCGCGTTCTTAGTTCTATTTGCTATAATTGATGCCCCTGGGTCGGTACCTATTTTTCTTAATATTAAAAGTCAAAATAGATCAATACATCCCGAGAAAGCTACATTATATTCATTAATTATATTATTAGGATTTCTTTTTGTTGGTGAGTGGTTATTAAAATTATTTCAAGTTGATATTTCCGCTTTTGCAGTTGCAGGAGCTATAGTACTTCTGATAATTTCTATAGAAATGATATTTGGTGTAGAGATTTTTAGAAACGATAATCCCTCATCAGATAATTCATCAACGCTCTTCCCTGTTGTTTTTCCTCTAATAGCAGGCCCGGGTAGTTTTACTACACTACTTTCAATGAGGGCAGAATACCATATTTCTAACATCATATTAGGAGTAGTAATTAATATGATAGTTGTATATCTTGTCTTGAGATATCTCGGCTCGGTGAAGAAGGTCCTTGGTGATACCGGATCCTATATTCTTCGTAAATTTTTTGGTGTCATATTAATGGCAATCTCTGTTAAACTTATTACTTCTAATCTCAGCCAACTTATTGAAACTGTAAATGCTATAAGTTAGATAAGTAGTTTAGATTCAGGATCAAATATAATATTAATTTATAGTTTAAAAACTTAAATTTACAGGAAAAAATTGTATATTTGTGTTCTCAACTAGCAAGGTATTGCTTTGATATTTTTAGGTTATATTTTAGTTAGTGATAACTATCAAAGATTGTAAACAAATTTATTATATATTAAATTCAACAACATGAGAATTGTAAGTATTTTAGGACGTGAAGTTTTGGATTCAAGAGGAAATCCAACAGTCGAAGTTGATGTATTAACAGAGTCGGGCGCATTTGGACGTGCAGCTGTTCCTTCTGGAGCGTCAACAGGTGAAAATGAAGCATTAGAGCTACGCGACGGCAATAAAGGTCGTTACCTTGGAAAAGGAGTTCAGAAGGCTGTAAAAAATATCAACGAAACTATTGCTCCTGCATTGATTGGATTAAATGTTTTAGAACAAAATCAGATTGACGCTAAAATGCTCGAGCTAGATGGAACAAAAACTAAATCAAACCTCGGAGCAAATGCTATCCTTGGCGTTTCTCTTGCAGTAGCAAAAGCTGCAGCTGACTATTTAGGTCTCCCTCTTTACCGCTATATTGGAGGAACAAACACATATGTACTTCCAGTACCTATGATGAATATCATTAATGGTGGTTCTCACTCAGATGCACCTATAGCATTTCAGGAATTCATGATTCGTCCAGTTGGTGCAAAATCATTTAAAGAAGGACTTCGTATGGGTGCTGAAGTATTCCATTCTTTAAAGAAAGTACTTCATGATAAAGGTTTAAGTACTGCAGTTGGAGATGAAGGTGGCTTCGCTCCTAATCTTGCTGGTGGAACAGAAGAGGCTCTTGAATCAATCCTTACGGCTGTTAAGAATGCTGGTTATACTCCAGGAGATGATGTGAAAATTGCATTAGATTGTGCTGCGTCTGAATTCTACGTTGATGGTGTTTACGACTACACTAAGTTTGAAGGCCCTAACGGGAAAAAACGTTCAAGTGAAGAACAGGCTGCTTATCTTGAAGAATTAATTTCTAAATACCCTATCGATTCTATTGAAGATGGTATGCACGAAAACGACTGGGATGGCTGGAAAGTACTAACAGATAAAATAGGCAGCAAATGTCAATTAGTAGGGGATGACTTGTTTGTAACTAATGTTGACTTCTTAGAAAAAGGTATTAAATTAGGTTGTGGAAACTCAATATTAATCAAAGTAAACCAAATTGGTACATTAACTGAAACTCTAAATGCAATAGAGATGGCTCACAGAAATGGCTACACAAGTGTAACATCACACCGTTCGGGTGAGACTGAAGATGCTACAATTGCAGATATTGCCGTAGCTACAAATGCAGGTCAAATAAAGACAGGTTCGCTTAGCCGTTCAGACCGTATGGCAAAATACAACCAACTACTTCGTATAGAAGAGGAGTTAGGTGATAGAGCTGTTTATGGTTACAAAAAAATCAAATAACTGATACACTGATTTTAAATATTGAAAACCACTCCATACGGGGTGGTTTTTTTGTTATACCTTTTTATCAATTATTTATAATATTTTTTGCATATTTGCAAGGAATCTAAATAAATAGCCTATGAAATACTTTTATCTTGTTCCTTTTGCTTCAATTGTAGCTCTGTTCTTCGCTTACTACTTTTTTAAAAGAATGATGACTGAGAGTGAAGGCACAGAAAGAATGAAAACTATTGCCGGATACATCCGTGAAGGCGCAATGTCTTATCTTAAACAGCAGTATAAAGTAGTGCTCATCGTTTTTATAATATTAGCACTTGTTTTTGCTGTGATGGCATATTTTGATTTACAAAACAGTTGGGTGCCATTTGCATTTATTACTGGAGGTTTTTTTTCGGGATTAGCTGGATTCTTCGGAATGAAAACAGCAACATATGCTTCTGCCAGAACAACAAATGCTGTACAGCGATCTCTAAATAGGGGATTAAAAGTTGCCTTTCGTTCTGGTGCGGTAATGGGGTTAGTTGTAGTTGGGCTAGCTCTTTTAGATATTTCTGCATGGTATTTAATACTCGATCATTTTGTGGAAGATGCAGATGCTGGTCATAAACTAATTATGATAACTACTACAATGCTTACTTTTGGTATGGGTGCCTCTACTCAGGCATTATTTGCTCGTGTGGGTGGAGGTATTTACACTAAGGCAGCCGATGTTGGGGCTGATCTAGTTGGTAAAGTTGAAGCAGGCATTCCTGAAGATGACCCAAGAAACCCGGCAACAATTGCTGATAATGTGGGCGATAATGTAGGTGATGTGGCGGGTATGGGAGCCGATTTATATGAGTCGTATTGTGGATCAATACTCTCTTCTGCTGCACTTGGTGCATCAGCATTTGTGCTTAATCCAGTTATGCAGCAGAAAGCAGTATTTGCGCCTATGATCATAGCTTCAGTTGGTGTCTTTTTATCAATAATTGGAGTTTTTATAGTTAGAACTAAAGAGAACGCTAGTTTAAAAGAGCTAATGGACTCCCTTAATAGAGGTGTAAATATTAGTGCATTTTTTATAGCTATTAGTACTTTTATTATACTATATCTACTTGAATTTAGCAATTGGGTAGGACTCTCATTTTCAGTAATCACAGGTCTCTTAGCAGGTATAATAATTGGACAGGGAACTGAGTATTTTACTTCTTCCTCTCATAAGCCTACAATTAAGATAGCCGAAAGTGCAAAAACTGGTCCAGCAACAGTTATTATCTCCGGTTTAGGAACCGGATTTATATCAACCTTTATACCGGTGTTAACTATAGTATTCGCAATCCTTATATCATTTCTTTCTGCCACTGGATTCGATATTGCAAATATGCTTGTTGCCCAGAATGTGAGTATGGGTTTATATGGTATAGCTATTGCATCTGTTGGTATGCTCTCAACTTTAGGAATAACACTTGCTACAGATGCTTATGGCCCCATTGCAGATAATGCAGGAGGAATAGCAGAGATGAGTAAGCTTGATCACGAAGTTAGAAATAGAACCGATATGCTCGACTCATTAGGAAACACAACAGCTGCAACAGGTAAAGGGTTTGCTATAGGATCTGCTGCGTTAACAGGTTTAGCTCTATTGGCTTCTTATGTTGAAGAGCTTCGCGTAGCACTTTTAAGAACAGGAGACATACTGTTAGAGATGAATAATGGTGAAACGATTGAGGTAGCAAAGGCCAGCTTTGTTGATTTTATGAACTATTATCAGGTTACTCTGATGAATCCTAAAGTTATAACTGGAATATTCCTCGGATCAATGATGGTTTTTCTGTTCTGCGGTTTAACGATGAATGCCGTAGGCAGAACTGCTCAAAACATGGTTGAAGAGGTTCGTCGTCAGTTTCGTGAAATTAAAGGAATTCTAACTGGCGAAGAAACCCCCGATTATGCACGATGTGTATCTATATCAACTAAAGGAGCACAACGTGAAATGCTATTCCCTTCATTACTTGCTGTAGCAGCTCCTATTCTTACTGGCTTATTAATGGGAGTGTCGGGTGTCATGGGGCTATTGGCTGGTGCTCTTGGTTCAGGCTTTGTAATGGCAATTTTTATGGCTAATTCAGGAGGAGCATGGGATAACGCAAAAAAATATATCGAAATGGATAATCTTGGTGGCAAAGGGAGTGAGTCTCACAAGGCATCAATAGTAGGCGATACGGTTGGCGATCCTTTTAAAGATACATCCGGCCCTTCTCTTAATATTCTAATTAAACTTATGAGTATGGTGGCAATTGTCATGGCAGGACTTTCTGTAGCATGGAGTCTTCTTTAGTGTAATTCAAGTGTAAGTTTAGTGAATATTATAATATTACATTAGTGCAGTTACAGTAACATTTTGTATATTTGAAGTCCTGAAACTTCCCATTAGTAAGAGATATATTAACATTAAAATAGTATTAAATTATGAGTTTTTTAACGAATGACAAATTAACTATTGTTGGAGCTGCCGGTATGATTGGTTCCAATATGGTCCAAACAGCTGCTATGATGCGCTTAACACCCAACATCTGTCTTTACGATCCATTTGAAAAAGGATTGGAAGGGGTAGTTGAAGAGATGCGCCATTGTGGTTTCGAAGGAGTAAACTTCACATACTCAACTGATGTAAAAGAGGCATTTACAGGATCAAAATACATGATTTCTTCTGGAGGTGCTCCTCGCAAGGACGGTATGACACGTGAGGACCTTCTAAAAGGAAATGCAGAAATTGCAGCTCAGCTTGGGAAAGATATTAAAGCGTATTGCCCAGAACTTAAGCATCTTACAGTTATATTCAATCCTGCTGATATAACTGGTTTAGTTGCTCTTATTTATTCAGGCCTAAAACCTTCACAAGTTACAACACTTGCTGCATTAGATAGCACAAGATTGCAAAGTGAACTAGCTAAACACTTTGGAGTTGAACAAAGCAAAGTAACCGGTGCTCGTACTTATGGCGGACACGGAGAGCAAATGGCTGTATTTGCATCAACTGCTTTAATCGATGGTAAACCGCTTTCTGAACTAATAGGAACAGATGCGCTTACAGAAGAGCAATGGGCTGATCTTAAAGTTCGTGTTACAAAAGGTGGAGCAAACATAATTAAACTACGCGGACGCTCGTCTTTCCAAAGCCCTGCTTACACATCAGTTGAAATGATTCGTGCAACAATGGGAGGAGAAGCATTCAAATGGCCTTCAGGTTGCTATGTTAACGGTCAAGGATTCGATCATATAATGATGGCAATGGAAACGAAGTTAGATAAGAATGGTGTCTCTTTTGGAGAAGTTAAAGGTACTGATGCTGAAATTGAAGAATTAAAACAGAGCTACGGGCACCTTGTTAAATTACGTGATGAGGTTATTTCAATGGGAATTATACCCGCTACAGAAGATTGGAACAGTGTTAATCCTAACCTGTAGTAAGCTGTTTAAAATCTAATAGTCTGGGGCAACTACAATAGATCCTTGCTAAAATTATTTTTACCATAAGTTTGAGGCTTAGTCTGAAAACTTATGGTATTTTTTTTTACCATTTCCAATAGTTGTTTTCACAGCCATTTGTATTTCAAAAACTTCATTTGTTGAAACTTTTATCATATTCAACTATCTGTAAATCGGTAAAAATGATTTTTTTTGTTGTTAAAATTGGGTAATAGTTTAAAAAAGGGGTTATATTTGTGTGAGAAACAAAAAGTTATACTAACAATTATTATCTAAAGTCATGAGTAATCAATTATCAAGAAGAAAGTTTATCAAGTCCGCAGCTGTTGGTGCAGTTGGAGTTGCGGTATTTCCTCAGTTCCTGTCATCTTGTAAACAAAACAGAAAAGAAAAGGTTGATGATGGGCTTATACGTCTTGGGTTCATCGGCCTAGGTCAGCAAGCAATGTATCTACTAAATGGTTACATTGGTATGTCGAATGTCAGAGTAGTTGCAGGATGTGATGTCTATGGCATAAAAAGAGAAAGATTTTTGAAAAGAGTTAATGATCATTATGCGGCAGACGGAATAGAGGTTTCTGTTGAAACATACGAGAAGTATTCCGATCTGATAGCTCGTGATGATATAGATGCGGTAGTTATTGCTACACCCGATCATTCTCATGCTTTTATTGCTATTGAAGCGTGTAAAGCAAAGAAAGATATTTACCTAGAAAAACCACTAACATTTACAATAAAAGAGGGACAGGCATTAACTAAGGCTGTTCGCGATAATGGAGTAATTTTGGCTGTTGGAAGTCAGCAACGTTCAGATGCCAATTTTCAGTATGCCGTAAAAATGGTTCAAGAAGGAAAACTTGGTAAGATTGAACGTGTTAATGCTCATGTAGGAGCACCTCCTAAGCCTTACGATTTACCAGAGGAGCCAATTCCAGCAGACCTAAACTGGCCTTTATGGTTGGGGCCGTCTGAGTTTGTGCACTACAATTCAGAACTAAACCCTCCAATTTCCCTTAGCCCAGAGCAGAATGAACAGTTTTGGGGAGGTTGGCGTTGGTATAAAGAATTAGGTGGTGGGTACACTACCGACTGGGGTGCTCATATGTTTGATATTGCTCAATGGGCAATAGGTATGGACAAGAGTGGACCCGTAGAAATTATACCTGCAGGTTATCAGGATACAAAATTTCTAACTTTCATATACGAAAACGGAGTAGTAATGACTGAAGAACCTTTTAATGAGCAAAGAACTCAAGGTGTTAAATTTTGGGGTGACAAAGGGTGGATAGAGATTTCAAGAGGGCATTATATTGCCTCCGACGATAGTTTATTGCCTGGTGTAAGAGATGAGGGTGAAGGTGCTTATGAAACTCAAATTCCTCACCTTGCCAACTTCATAGAATCAATTAAAAACAGAACAGAGCCTGTAGTACCAGTTGAAATCGGACACAGTTCATGTGTAGTATGCACGCTTGGAAATATTGCTTACGATTTGGGACGTCCAATTAAGTGGAACCCTTCTACAGAAACATTTGTTGATGATACGGAAGCTCAAGCAAACAGACTATTTAATAAAACATATACTCAGGGCTATTCACTGTAGAATTTCTGAAATCAATAATTTCTTATATAATAAAAGCTGCCTTCAAGTGGCAGCTTTTATTATAATATTAAAAAAAATCTATTCAGCTTACTTAGATTCATGTGGCTTTAACATTATTCCCAATTCGTCAAGTTGTTCCAAGCTAACTATTGAAGGGGCGTCAATCATCACATCCCTGCCTGCTGTGTTTTTTGGGAATGCAATAGTGTCTCTAATACTATCAAGTCCTGCAAGAATTGAAACAAACCGGTCTAATCCAAATGCGATACCACCATGAGGAGGAGCACCATATTGAAATGCCTTCATTAAAAACCCGAATTGCGCTTCCGCCTGTTCGTCAGTAAATCCTAGAACTGAAAACATCTTCTTTTGAAGACTGCTATCGTGAATTCTAATAGAGCCACCACCAATCTCAACGCCGTTTATAACCAAGTCATAAGCATTTGCTCTTACAGCTCCGGCATCGCTGTCTAACAGCTCTATGTCTTCCTTTTTAGGGGATGTAAATGGGTGATGCTTAGCAAAAAACCTGCCCAACTCTTCATCCTTTTCGAGTAATGGAAAATCTACCACCCAAAGACATTTATAATTCTCTTTTTCTCTTAATCCTAGTCGTGACCCCATTTCGAGTCTTAGTTCACACAGCTGCTTCTGGGTTTTTTCTGTATCACCTGCAAGAACAAGAAGTAAATCACCCGGTTTTGCGTTACACTTTTCAATCCATTTTTTCAGAATATCTTCACTGTAAAATTTATCAACTGAAGATTTTATAGAACCATCCTCATTATATCTTACATATATAAGGCCTAGCGCACCTATCTGTGGACGCTTAACAAAGTCTGTTAATTCATCAACTTGCTTTCGAGTAAATTTTGCGCAACCCGTTGCACATATAGCACCAACATAATTAGCAGAATCAAAAACACCAAAGCCAGCACCTGTTGTTAGCTCCTTGATCTCGTTAAATTTCATTTCAAAGCGCGTGTCAGGCTTGTCTGAACCATAAAGTTTCATCGCATCAGCATAACTAAGACGTGGAAAATCAGGAATCTCAACTCCTTTTAATTTCTTGAACAGATGCTTTGTAAGGCCTTCAAATATATTTAATACGTCGTCCTGATCTACAAACGACATTTCACAGTCGATCTGTGTAAACTCAGGCTGTCTGTCTGCTCTCAAATCTTCATCGCGGAAGCATTTAACAATTTGAAAGTAGCGATCAAACCCCGAAACCATCAATAACTGTTTAAACAATTGAGGTGATTGAGGTAGTGCATAGAATTCACCCTGATTCATACGTGACGGAACAATAAAGTCGCGAGCTCCCTCAGGTGTAGAACCAATTAAAACGGGAGTCTCCACTTCCATAAATTTTTTCTCATCCAAGTACCTTCTGGTTTCAAAGGCCATTCTATGACGGAGTTCAAGGTTTTTGCGAACAATATTACGACGTAGATCCAAATATCTATATTTCATTCTTATCTCATCGCCACCGTCTGTTTCGGTTTCAATTGTGAATGGTGGAGTTTTAGAAGTGTTTAATACATTCAATTCAGTTGCAATAATCTCAATCTCACCAGTTGGAATATTAATGTTTTTGCTACTTCTTTCCATTACCTTCCCAGCCACCTGAATAACCCATTCACGTCCCAGCTTATTAGCTTGTTCACACAAGTCGTGATTTATCTCCTGATTAAAAGATAATTGAGTAATACCATATCTGTCTCTCAAATCGACAAAGGTCATTCCTCCCATCTTACGAATTTTGGATACCCATCCCGCTAGTGTCACTTCTCTGTTTACATCAGCAAGACTAAGCTCGCCGCAAGTGTTTGTTCTATACATAAATAACTCCGGTTCTGTTACGTTAAAATTATTATGCAAATGTACACATTTATAAAATACTTACCACCTTATCTGCAACCTTTTCAAACTCTTTAAGATGAGTAGCCATCAAAATAGTTATTCCAGGGTGGCGTTGTTTAATATTTTTAAAAATGTCAATAGCATTCTCTGTGCTAATACCAGCAGTTGGTTCATCAACAACCAAAAGTTGTGGCTGTTTGAGTAATGCCTGTGCTAGTAACAATTTCTTTCTCTGACCACCACTAAGAGTCTCACCATTTTCGCCTAGCCAGCTTCCTAGTCCCTCAGAAAGGGATGAGCGCCACGATGCTAAATCAACAGTCTTCAAAACATCCTCTATCTCATTATCTGAGTATCCTTCAAAGTTCTCACGCAATGTGCCAGTAAGCAAATATGCTTTTTGTGTAACGTATATTGCTTCGGGAATCGGAAGATTTTTAATCTTTTCATCATTCCAAACAATTTGACCTTCCTCTACATATTCAGGATAGAATAAACTGTTCAATAAAGTGCTTTTGCCTTTTCCTGTTTCACCATACAATGCTATCCAATCTCCTTTTTTAATATTAAGCGAAATTGGTCCTACTTTTACAAATGTATCAGGTATCTTAGCTTTGAGGTTAACTAGGTTTAATTGTTCCAGATCTGAACTAACAGTAACCTCTTCAACGGAAGTACTGCCCTCATTTATAATAGAGTTAATATCTTTTATTTGATGTTCAACAGAACTTTTTTCCGATTTCCCAGAAAATAGCATCTCAGATAATTCTGCTTGTGCCATTACTCCAAAAAAGATACCAATTGCAAGTGGAGCATTCATGCCTTGCTGACCTGAATGCCAAAGCAGGAATGATGCGATGTAACTAAAGCCTAGTCCAGCAATTAACTGTAGATAGAATGAGTTGATTTGAATTTTACTTTCTAATCTTTCAATTTTCTTTCGATTTTTCTCATTTCCCTCTATAGCCTTATCCTCCATGTTATATTTCGAAATCTCAATTCTCCCTCTGAAGCTTTGCATAAGGTTTTGATGGTTCTCTTCCCTAATATCTTTTAATTGAATATATAATATTTTGTTTTTCCTAAAAACCAATTGTGGAACTAAAAACAATAGTACTGCAGAGGATATTAAGAATTCGAATGCTATCACACGTGAAAATATTACCAGAAAAATGAAATATACCGAGATAGTTAGAAGTAGTGCAGCAAAGGGCAATAGCCATAAAAGAATATGATTCAGAATATGATCAATACCATGAGTGCTGTTTTCCAATAAGGAAGAGTTGTTGTTTACCTGTTTTTTGAAATATGGTAGTTTTGATACTGATTTAAATATTTTAAGCTGTAAGCTTTGCTGTACATCTAGTGTAGTTTTGTGGTTCTCCAATCTCTCAAAATATCGTGTTGCAGTTCTAAATAAAGCAAGAAGTCGAATTATTGCCGAAGGCACTAGATATGAGAAACCGATATTTGCTGTTACAAAAACCACACTACAAATTGCCAGAAACCATCCCGAAATAGCAGGCAAAGCCACAAAAGCAACAGTCCAAAGAGCCAACAAGAAGAATCCTTTTCTCCATTTATCCTTAAAAGGATCAACTATATATGTAACAATAAAATCACGCATATGACATTTTTTCTCCCCAATTTAAATTTAAGATTGTATCTGCTACAGGTTCAAATTTTTGTTCATGTGAAGCAACTATCACTAGTCTTTCTCTTGATATCTTCACAATCTCCGAAATAATTATTTCGGTTGTATCTGAATCTAAGTTTGCAGTTGGTTCATCTAATATTGCAATTGGCCTAGGGTGTAACATCATCCTGGCAAGAGTAACCAACTGACGCTCTCCACCCGAAAGCTGTTTACCATTGTGGCTAAGTTTAGTATCCCAGCCATCGTCCTTTTTTTCTAAAATTCTATTCAGGAAATGCGGATATGGTTCATTTTCATTAAAATGCTTATCCAGAAATACATTGTATCGTAATGTTCCATCAAATATAAATGGGAACTGATTCATATAAGAGCTATTTACTTTTAGCCATTGGCGCGACCAGTTATTGTCTCTCTCATTAACCGAAACTGTACCTTCACTAACAGCAAGACTTCCTGTGCAAATTTTTAACAACGTAGATTTCCCCGATCCCGATATTCCTTTAATTAAAACAAGACCTTTATCAGGGAATTCCTGATTGATATTATGTAACACTTTCACAGGTGAGTCGGGGTAGGAGAAGTTTAGATTGTCGATATGTAAATCTTCAATAGGCTCACTTTCATCTGAAAAAGGTTTTTCTTCATCCTGTGTAAGTAATGGTATTAACAATTCAGCAGCTGCCAGAGCTCTGTTCCTGTCGTGATAAGCACTTACAAACTTTCTAAGATAAAAGAAAAAATAAGGTGTAATAGTAAGCAAGAATAACGCGGTTCCAAAATCGTACCCTTTACCATAATTTTCACCGTTCATAATCCCCATAAGACTCATACCTAAGTATATTGCAATTGCAGCTATAGCGATAGTAACAAACAACTCCAGTACAGCCGATGATAGTATTGCAACCCTCATCACATTTGTTGTAGCATGGTTCAACTCCTCACTCTTGCGTTTTAAAAACTTATATTGTGGCTTGAAGTTGTTCAAATTAACAATCTCAGCAACTGTTTGCAATCGGTTATAAAATACTGCTGAATATTTGAGAAACAAATTTGTATGTTTCTTATGAATAGATTCAGCCCCAATGCCAATCACTGCCATCTGTATAGGAATTACCAACAACGCAATTAACAATATTATAGCAACCCATTTTTCTACCACAAAGCATATAACAAGCAGCACAACACTTACTACAGCTGTAGCTACTGAATAAGGAACAAAAAATGCAAAATAGGGTCTCAAGTCGTCACTTATCTTAGTTACATATAATGCACTTGATGTAGAATCCAAATTGCTATCTCTTAAAAGTACAGGAAAAAGATCTTTTTTTATATCGGCTACTATTTCATTCCCTGCGTAGTAATTGCTTCTCGACTCTAAATGAGCAAATAAATATCGTCCCGCTAAAAAGATTGATGCGTATATCATCAATTTAGGTAATATAATCCCGTTATCTAACCAAGTAGCTGCAAATATCGATAGGTACCAGCTAAATACTACAAAGCACCCTGCACTTAGAAGTGTAAATATTGAAGCTATTATATAACTGCCCCTTGCACCCGACATTCTTTTGCCTAGCCATTTTGAAGCACTCATTTGATTTCCACTCATCTATAAATCTGTAATATTATTTCCCCCTAACAAAACAAAAAGGGGTGATATGGAGCAAAGATAACTATTTTGCAAACAAGTAAAGCCAAGTTTAGATTAGATGCCATATCGATTTCTTTTATACCAAAATATAGGCCTTGCCTCTAGTGTTTTTTCTTTTTCTTTATCATTCATTTACAAACCACATACTGTGTAAGATTGTTTAATCATAACTTTGAATAGAAATTATTGTTTTACATTATCAATAACTTAATTAAAAAATTAAAAATGAAAAAACTACAGATCTTAGGTATTATAGCAACATTAGGATTATTGCTATTTGCGACTAGCTGCGATGAAGAGAAAGGTCTTTCAGATAATGAAATACCTACTGAGATTAGCTCTTATGTAACAACACATTTTCCTACTCACAACATTATACGTGTTACAGAAGACAAAGATGGAACAAGAAAATCTTATGATGTTGTTTTAAGTGGAAATATTAAACTGGAATTCAACAGTCAAAAAGAGATTACAGATATCGATAGCAGCTCAAAGCTACCCGATAGTGTAATACCGCAAGCTATAAGAGATTATGTGTCAGAAAACTATCCAGACAATTTCATTACAGACTGGGAGCTTGAGGATAATCATCAACAAGTTGGTTTAAATAATGATGTAGACTTGGAATTTACTATGGATGGAGGATTTTTAAGGGTTGATAATTAGAAACCAAAGATTAAAGTAAATTGCATAAAAAAATCCTAATAGATTAATTTCTATCAGGATTTTTTTTATTTCGTCGGGGTGGCGGGGCGCAATCCTTTTGTTCGCGGGAACATTCAACTTCACAAATATAGGTATTTCCTTAAAGATACATGTTGTCGGTTTGAACATTCCTTTACCTTCTTTCGCGAACATTGAAATGGTACAAAGAATGCAAAGTATGGTCTTAAGTCGTCACTTATCTTTGTAACATATAATGCACTGGATGTAGAATCCAGATTACTGTCTCTTAAAAGAACAGGGTAAATCTCCTTTTTAATACCAGCTACAATAGCATTGCCTGCGTTGTAGTTGCTTCTCGATTCTAGGTGAGCAAAGATGTATCGCCCAGCTAGAAAAAAAGAAGCGTAAAGCATAATTTTAGGATTTATTATACCATCATCTAACCAGGTAGCTGCAAATATCGACAGGTACCAACTAAACACAACAAAAGACCCTGCACTTAGAAGTGTAAAAATTGAAGCTGTTATATAACTACCCCTTGCACCCGACATTCTTTTACCGAGCCATTTTGAGGCACTAACTTGTTTTGCACTCATCTATTATCTGTAATTTTTAATTCCCGCAACTTAACAAACAGGGGAGATATGAAGCAAAGATAACTATTTTGCAAACAAGTAAAGAGCTGTTACAGTTTAGATGCTACATCGATTTAGTTTATATGATAGAGACTTAATGAAAATATTTAAAATAAAGTTTGAAAAGATTTGAAGTTAACAAAAATAATTGTACTTTTGCAACCGCAATAAAGCAATATATTGTATTTCGGGGTGTAGCACAGTCCGGTTAGTGTACCTGCTTTGGGAGCAGGGGGTCGCGAGTTCGAATCCCGCCACCCCGACGAAATGAAAGATCTTGATAATTATAATATTATCAGGATCTTTTTGTTTTTATATAATCTACTGAGGTATCCAACAGAATGGATAAATCCTGATCAATTGTTTTAATTTTTTTTCTTGTTTGTAGAAGCTTCACCATGAGGATACTAAGAATTAACATTTTGATTAACTACATGTTTTTCTAAGCTATAATGCTATAAAAATAATTGCTAACAATTGTATTAGATGAATCTAATATTTTTGTAAATTTGCCCTATGATATCACAGACCGAAGAAAACTACCTTAAAGCATTGTTCGCATTGACCAATGCAAAAGGAGAAGCCAGCGTGAATGAGTTGAGCAAACATTTAGATATTAAAATGCCTACTGTAAACAGCATGATGAAGCGCTTGGCCGATAAGGGGTTTGTTCTGTATGAAAGCTACAAACCGCTTAAACTTACAGACAAAGGAAAAAAAGAAGCAGCACTAATTTTACGAAAACACCGGTTGGCTGAAATGTATCTTGTTGAAAAAATGGGATTTGGCTGGGAAGAGGTGCATGATATAGCCGAACAGATTGAACATTTAAAATCTCCAATATTTTTTGAGAAGATAGATGAGCTATTGGGTTATCCTAAAGTCGATCCTCATGGTTCACCAATCCCTGATGTCAACGGTAAAATCGTTTCCGAGCAATATATTAAACTAAGTAACTGTAAGCCGGGTGATCAAGTTGTCTTTATGGCAGTAGGCCCTTCATCCGAAGAACTGCTCATATTTCTGAATAGTCGTAACCTAATATTGGGCGAAGTAATTACCATTGAATCCATAGAAACCTTTGATGGAAGTATGACTGTTACTTATTCAGACAGAAAGAGTGAAATGTTCAGTAGTAAGGTTTGCAATAGTCTGCTTGTTCAGATAAAAAGGTAGTACCCAAAACCCTGAAAACACCAAGCCTTTTATTAGCTTTAGTAGCCTATTTAAAAAATCATATATTAGTTTTTGCAAATAATATTGTTAGTACAGTCTAATTATTTATATTTGCATGTCTAAGTTGTATGCTGGATTTTTAAATGAGTTATGAGGGTACTTCAGAATTTAGGTTTATTAAGAAAGGGGCAAATTGCAGTTATTGTAGGTATTTCTCCAAATTGTAATGATGAAATAAGACAACGCTTACTTGATCTCGGTTTTGTTAAAGGTGCTGAAATAAGTATTCATAATATCAGTCCGCTAAATAATCCGATAGCTTACAGTATTCATGATACGCTAATATCTCTTAGGAAAGAAGATGCTATGAATGTATTAGTCGAAATTAAAGAGTAATTTATGAAAACAAACTCTGTATGCGAAGCTTGTAAGCTTAACCCCAATAGTGAACTAAAAAAGCTTGGTGAGTTATCTGGTGATTATGATTTTACCGTTGCACTTGCCGGAAATCCTAATACCGGAAAAAGTACGGTCTTCAATGTTTTGACAGGGCTTAGACAGCATACAGGTAACTGGCCAGGTAAAACTGTTGCCCGTGCCGAAGGCAGTTTTAACTTCAGAGATAGCAAATTTAAGATAGTAGATCTACCAGGAACCTATTCGCTCTTATCTACTTCCGAAGATGAAGAAGTAGCAAGAGATTTTGTACTCTTTGGAAAGCCAGATGTAACAGTTGTTGTAGTAGATGCAACCCGACTGCAAAGGAATCTTAGCCTTGTGTTACAGATTCTTGAAATAACCGATAAGGTGGTGTTATGTCTTAATCTTATGGATGAAACCCGGAGGCATAATATTTATATAGATGTACGTACGCTATCTAGAGATTTGGGTATTCCAGTTGTTGCTAGCAGTGCAAGGTTGAAAGTGGGAATAAATGATTTATTGTCTGCAATACATCAAGTGGCAACAGGAGTTATTCGGCCTAAAAAACGTTCACTCATTCAAGTTTCCGAAAGAACCGGTAAAATCATTAATGAAGTTGCAACTGCATTAATGGAAATTGATCCACAACTACCAAATACAAACTGGCTTGCTATGAGGTTGATTGAAGGTGATAAAACCATTACGACTGCATTGCAGCAAGGAGATTTATCACAAATAATCAATGAGGAAAATGTATATCATATTCTTCAACTTGCATCCGCTTATGGTAAAGAACTGGGGAGTGGTTACCGAAATAACATAGTAGAAGCAATATATTCAAAAGCAGAAAAAATTGTAAGTGCTTCAGTTTTGTCTGATAAATCGCAACGCTCATATCGTATAGATCGCGCCATTGATAATATTGTAACACACCGGGTTTGGGGATTTCCGATCATGTTTTTACTTTTGGGCCTTGTGCTATGGTTAACCATAACAGGTGCTAACTATCCATCACAACTATTATCTTCGTTGTTGATTGACAATATATATCCTTTTCTTAAAAGCGGTGCCGAGAGTTTAAATTTTAGTTGGTGGCTTAGCGGGTTTCTTATAGACGGCGTCTATTTGGCAACTGCTTGGGTGGTATCGGTAATGCTACCTCCGATGGCAATTTTCTTCCCTTTATTTACGCTTTTAGAAGATTTTGGTTATTTGCCTAGAGTGGCGTTCAATCTTGACCGGATTTTTAAGAAAGCCGGAGCTCATGGTAAGCAGTCACTTACTATGAGTATGGGATTTGGTTGCAATGCAGCAGGTGTTATAGCCACCAGAATAATTAACAGTCCGCGCGAGAAACTAATTGCAATTATAACCAACAATTTCTCACTTTGTAATGGGAGATGGCCAATGCAGATATTAATCGCAACTATTTTCCTCGGAGCCTTAGTATCTTCAGGGTGGGCAGGAACAGTGTCAATGTTAGCGGTTATCGGCATTGCTGTTCTTGGCATTGCTTTTACCTTTATCACATCGTGGCTATTGTCTAAAACACTTTTAAAAGGGGAGTCTTCTTTTTTTACATTGGAACTTCCTCCATACAGACCTCCAAGATTTTTACAAACAATTTACACATCTCTTATAGATCGTACCTTAATCGTGTTGTGGCGAGCAGTCATTTTTGCAGCGCCAGCCGGTGCAATAATCTGGCTCATTTCAAATGTCAATATTGGCGATCAAAGCATTGCATTATGGATGATTAATGGCTTAAACCCACTTGGTCTTATAATAGGATTGAATGGTGTAATTCTATTGGCATTTATTGTAGCCATACCTGCCAACGAGATTGTTATTCCAACAATATTAATGTTGACCACCCTCACAATAGGCGATGTGGGGTTGGGTGCCGGTGCTGGTGTCATGTTTGAGGGGTCGCAATCAGAAATCGCTTCACTGTTAAAAGCAGGAGGCTGGACAACGCTCACAGCTATTAATCTTATGCTTTTTAGCTTGCTTCATAACCCATGCAGTACCACTATATATACTATTTATAAAGAAACGGGTAGTCGCAAATGGACTACCGTTGCAACTTTGCTTCCTGTGGTTTATGGGTTTTTTGTATGTTTTGTTGTTGCAATGCTCTGGAAATATATTTTTTAATCACTAAAAAAAGTACTAATAATGTGTTTTGATGTAAAGCCCCAAACTAAAAATCAAACTCCTCTTCTCTTTTTTTCTTCAACTCCTGCACCACCTCCGTAACATTTACTGCATCATCGGCAAGCTGTTTTACACGAAACTCAATATCATCGCTCACAATCTTATTGTCAATAAAAAGAGCCTCATTTATAAAAACATATTTGGGAACAATTATAGCCTTCATGTAATTAAGGATTGGTTTTAGTTGCGATTCCACCATCAGGAAATGCTTATCCGACCCAGCAGTTGTAACAATGCCAACCACTTTATCTATAAAAGCATCCTTTGGCAGCAAGTCGAATAAATTCTTTAAAACACCTGGAATGGACGACTGATATACAGGAGTACCAATTATAAAGGCATCAGCAGCCATTATTTTTGATATTACAACACTTGTATCACCTTCGTAATCACGATAATCCCTGCCGTCGCTATATGCAATATCGAAGTCTCCCAAGCTTATTAGTTCGGTTTGAATAGATTCATCTTTATTTTTAATTGCTTGCAGAACTGTTTCGACTGCAATTATAGTTTTTTGGCTCTTTATTGAGCCCGAAATTCCTAATATATTCATATTTAATTTAATCCTTTTTTTGTTTCCCTCCTTACAATAGGTGCAACCTTATTTGCAAGTAAATCTATAATCTTCTCAATTTTTGAGAATGGAAGTCCTCCAAAATCAACTTGAGCAAGAAAACGCTGGTGCCCATACAGTTCGTGTTGATAAAGTATTTTTTCTACTATCAACTCCCAGTTGCCAACCATTAGGGTGTTCTTACTGTTTTTAGCTTCGGCAAAATGATACTTCGAAAAGGGTCGTCCGTTAACAAGTTCAAATCCGCGACTCATATATGGGAAATACTCTCTCATTGCTGTGGTTGTATCATCTGCAATATAGCAGAGGCTAGTTGTTGCAACGGGCATTTTCTTCGAGTCGAATCCGTTGTTATCTAGTACAATACGGTATGCATCAATAGCTTCTTTAAATGCTGATGCTGGTCCGGCCAAAGTGGCAAGTGTCATTGGCACACCTTGGTGTCCTGCCTTAATTGCACTTGCAGGCGAACCACCAACACCTCTCCAAATTATTAACTTATCATTAAGTGGTCGAGGTAGTATTTCAGCATCCTCCAATGCCGCACGATATTTACCTTCCCAGTTAACCACATGCTCATTGTTTAGTTGCAGTAATAGTTTAAACTTCTCTTCAAATATTGCTTCATAGTCCCTCAAACTAATGCCCATCAACTTATAAACTCCTGTCCTGGAAGCACGTCCGGCAATAAGCTCCATTCGTCCGTTAGACAACAGGTCGAGTGTAGAGAACTCCTCATATACCCTTACCGGGTCTGCTGTGCTTAACACCGTAACACCACTTGTTAGTTTGATTTTCGATGTTACTGCAGCAATATATGCTAGTATCACTTGGTGAGCCTGACTAATGAAGTAGGGTTGGTGGCTCTCTCCAAGGCTAAATATATCTAACCCGGCTTCTTCTGCCAACTTTGCTGTTTGAATTATATTTTGAATTCTTTCCTGCTCAGGAACAGCATTGCCGGTATGCACATCTGGTAATAAGTCGCCAAGGGAATAAAGACCAATCTCCATTCCCTTAGAATTATCAATTTTGTAATCCTTCATTATAGTTTATGTCTATTTTGAAGTATAAACCTATATAAATGAAATTTGTTCAAAAATGATGTTTAAGCATCATTTCATTCTTGAATTAACAATATATACACTATCACTATTGTGTTGCATATCGTGTGAAGTGAGATACATCCAAAAATGAATGTCTTTAGGTTGCCAATCTTTCGGAAGTGTTATCGAAGCACTCCCTTCTGAACGTATTTTATGTGTAGACACATGGTATGCAGTTAAATATTTAATATTTAAACAAACTATCTTCACTATATCGTTTTCAGTTCCATATCTTAAAGTTGAGTTGTTGTGTGTATTCCATCTTATATTAGCTAAATCAGATTTAGTATCAATTTCAATTTGTACATAAGAAGGCAGCTGTAGTCTTCCCTCTACAATTTTTAATTTACTGTAATCGATATATAGATTAGGATATTCGCCGATAATATTTTCTTTCATCGTCAACCCAACTAAAGATCTGTATGCATTCTTATCATTTTTGCATCCCTCTTTGATTATCTCTTTTAGAGGTTTAAGTCCTTTGTTTGCAAGACTAAGCTTCATTCGCTGAGTCAATTGTGCCGGTGTCTGAGGGTCTTTGGGCACCACATGTTCTCTAATAAGTTGTTTCCCACCTCTCTCAAAATAAACAACATTCCCTATTTTTCCAGAAATAAAGTTTTTTGAATTTGCCATAATATTAATTAATCTAATTCTAGCAATATAGCTAAATATAACTAAATCTACAACAGAAAAGGTTTAAACTAGGTTTATCCAAAGGCCATATGTACTCATTATACCTTCATTTAAATATAAGGTGATAATGAAGGGATAATGAAGAGATGATGTTTTTCATCTAGCTTTGGCATAATGTTCTTCAATTCGTGTTCTCCTTCTTAAAAACGGACGGTTTTCAAAATAAAAAACGTCAAAAAAGTGATATTTACAAATAAATTAACTAAACTTGCAGTAGTAAACATAAAATTGAAGTCAAACATAAATCTTTGTGAAAAAATCCGTCAGACATTATTATACGGGTAAAAGCTAACAATGAGCATATCAATACGATCTCTAAATAAGGTCTACCCGAATGGGAACCACGCATTAAAAAATATTAATATGGAAATTCCGACAGGAATGTTTGGACTTCTAGGTCCCAACGGTGCCGGAAAATCTACACTTATGAGAATTCTTGTGGCTCTTATGGAGCCCTCATCGGGAGAAGTGGATGTGTTTGGATATGACTTATTGAAGGAACGTAAAGAGGTGCGTGGTATACTAGGTTATTTACCTCAGGATTTTCGGTTTTTTGCAAAATATAAGACGTATGAGTTTTTAGACTATGCAGCACGATTGTCAGGAATGAACAACGGAAAATTGCGTCGACAAGCTGTAGATGAAATGCTCGAAAGTGTTGGATTGTTTGATGTTAGGGAAAGATATGCCAGTAGATTGTCGGGAGGTATGAAACGTCGCTTAGGCATTGCGCAGGCATTGATTCATAACCCTAAATTGATTATTGTTGATGAGCCTACCACAGGATTAGATCCCGAAGAAAGGATTCGTTTCCGAAACCTTCTTGCAAAAATCAGTGAACAAGATGTGACAATAATTTTATCAACACACATTGTTGGAGATATATCTAGTACCTGTAATAGCATGGCATTAATGAACCAGGGCGAAATTGCTTTTTTCGGTTCACCGGAGGAAATGCGGAAACAAGCTGAAGGTAAAGTATGGCGTATGAAGATTAGTGGCGATGAATTGGCCCTTGTAGATAAAAAATATCCTGTTATTACTACAATACCATCTGGCACAGGGTGGGAAATTCAGGTTGTGGCCGACGAAATTGTGGGATATGATGCAGAACCCTACCCGCCGAATCTAGAGCATGCATACGTATATTATATGGAGAAAAAGTTAAATCGTTGGATTGATGGTTAATAAAATTAAGGTATAAAGCATGTTTGCATTGCATAATATACAATCAGTTGCAAAATATGAGAGTAAGCTTTTAATGAGAAGCTGGTTCTACAGAATTTTTCTCATTATGGCGATTCTGTTTTTATGCATTTTTAATTTTGCTGCACTGATTTCTGAAGAAGGCGGTGGTTTCTGGTTGATGAAGGCACTTCCAGCAAATATACCATACATTAACCTGTTATTTTTGAATACTGGTCAGGCAATTATTGCCATGTTTCTGTCATCCGAATTTTTGAAGTCGGATAAAAAGCTCGACACCTCAGAAGTTTTTTATGTGCACCCCCTCAGTAACGCAGAGTACGTGATAGGGAAGATTTGGGGGAACGCACGAGTTTTTATTCGATTAGACCTAATTATAATAGTGCTGGTTGTAGCTTTTAATATTATGTCAGGTGTATCCATCGATTGGATGTCATATTTGGTTTATTTTTTACTTATCTGTATACCTACATTGATTTATATTTTCGGTTTATCCGTCGGACTTATGCTTGTTCTTAAAAACCAGGCTATTACATTTGTGATATTGTTAGGGTATATTGCACTTACATTGTTTTACATAGGGGATAAGTTTTACTATCTATTTGATTATATGGCATATAACCTTCCGTTAGTAAAGTCTTCAATTGTTGGATTTTCGAACTGGACCACAGTAGTTAATCACCGCATGATATATCTTCTACTCGGGTTTGGGTTTATTTGCCTTTCAATTTTTTTGTTCCGACGACTGCCAAATACAAAATGGGGAAGGTATCGTTGGCTAGTTGCATCGTTGATTTTTGTTTCTGCAGGGGTTTGGGCTTCCTATCAGCATGTTAACAAAACACTAAAAGCTGAAAGTATGCGTCAGATATATACTGACGTGAACAATAAGTACGTAAACAGTCCTAAAATGGTGATAGACCGTTACGATATCAACCTAAACCAACATCCTCTTACAATCTCATCGGAAGTTGAAATGGATGCAGTAGCATTAGAAGCTTCTGAAATATTTACCTTTTCTTTGAATCCTGGATTGGAAGTGAGTGAAGTAACCGAAAACGGTAATGTATTGTCATTTACAAGGGATCACCAAATCTTGTTGATAGATTTTGGACGTAAGATAGAGGCTGGAGATCCTGTTAAATTCAAGCTAAAATACACAGGTACTATTGAAGAAGATTTTTCTTATCTGGATATTCCTTCCGAAATCCTAGAGGAGGAGTATGCAAGTAACCTTTTCAAAATAGATAAAAAATACAGTTTTCATAATGAAAACTATTTACTTTTCACACCAGAGACATATTGGTATCCGCGCCCGGGGACGTCGTACAGTAATGAAAATCCGGACTGGCAACAGGCCTATTTTAGTCATTTCCGATTAAAAGTGACGACTATTAATAATCTTAAAGCTCTGTCACAGGGAATCATGAAATGGCCGGTAGTGAATAGAGTTGCGGTTGACTCGGTTGAAACAGAGTATGAAGATAGACGACATGCAAGGCAACCAGAAATAAATCGCGAAAACGACACAGTTTTAGCTAGACCCGGAGCATCACGAAGAGGACGACCTGCCGGAGAAGTTAGTTCTAGAAGTGGGCAGCCTCGAGGAGATGGACGGACAAGTGGTGAGCGACCTTCCGGCCAAGATAGACCAAGAAGAATGGCGAATAGAGACACTCTTGGTCAAAGGGCGGGAAGTTTGCAAGACTCAACAGTTGGCAGCAATAAGCTAGAAACTGCAAGTCAGAAAGTGATTACAGAAGTTACTTACGACAGTGTTTTTATTTATGAAACTGATTTTCTAACCCCATCAATAACACTTATTATTGGTGATTATGTGCAAAAAAGCATTGAAGTTGACGAAACGCTTTACAGTATATGGCATTTGAAAGGGCACGATTATTTTACGCCCATATTTAACCCAATCACAGATACAATTCCTTCACAAATAAGAGAACGTAGAAGGTCAATTGAGACTTCATACTCACTTGACTACTCGTTCAATCGTTTTTCACTTATTGAGGTACCTGTTCAGTTTTATAGCTATGCACGCACATGGACTCAAGCACAGGAAGTTATGCAACCCGAGATGGTATTATTTCCAGAAAAAGGAAGTTTAGTTAATACTGCTAACGTGGTTCAGGGCGTGCGTAACGCTAAAAACTGGGCGCAACAAAATGGACAGGAGATAAGTGATGATGAAGCTGCGTTGCGAGTGCTTAACCAGTTCATGTGGCAGTTTGAACGATCGGAAGCTGATTTTGACTGGTCGCAGGACAGAGGTTCGGTAAATGTTTCGGTGAAACCAAATCCTTTTTTCGTGTTCCCGCAACTGTATAATTTCCGGTATAATGTTTTTTCTTCCGAGTGGTCTGTTTCCAATCGACTTATCGAGCTGTACTTGCAGAATAAAACGGATAATAACAATTGGATCAGACAAATGAACGGTATCAGTAATAATGAAAAAGCAAATTTACTGATGGAACAGGCATCGTTCAAGGAGCTTCTCTCAGATGTAGATCATAAGGATTTGCTTGATAATGTTACCTCTTTAAAAGCAAATTATTTGTTTGCTTATGCAGAGCAAAATGTTGGGTATAGAGAATTTAGGGATTCTCTTCGTGAGGTTTTGCAACGTAATATATTTACTAATTTAAGGTTCGAGAACTTGTTGGATACTATGGGCATGATTGCTGACGTAGATTTACGTGCACCCATTCAAACTTGGTACCAACCAATTCCTCTTCCTGTTTATATCATAGGTACACCCGATGTCACACAGATTACTAACCGTGATGGGGAAGTTTTTGTTGTAAAGCTACAGATTACTAATGACTCCGATCACGATGGGGTAATTGACTTTGAAATAAATTTTGGAAGAAGGCCAGGTGATGCTATATATGACCCCCGAACAAAACGTATTGTGCCGCTTAAAGCACGTGAAACTAAAAACCTGGTTTCGGTATGGGACGAAGCACCGCGAAATATAAATATCAATACGCTTATTTCTGCAAATTTACCCGGTATAGTTAATCTCCCGATAAATAATATCGAGCGAGAACAAAATAGACCTGTTGAGGAAGAAGGTGATTTTATAGTGGAGAATGTATCTTTCAATATACCAGGTGAGGTGATAGTAGATAATGAAGATTCCACACTATTCGTGTTGTCGGAACCCGAGGTGGTAGGCTTATTGCCACAATGGCTTGATCAGGTGGATGATAACTCGTTTAGGTATTCGGGTGTATCAAGTTGGCGTCCTCCGTTACATTGGACGTTGACCACGAATGATGAATATTACGGCACACATATACGATCTGCTTACGTGATTAAAAGCGGAAATGGTAATCAAACCGCGACATGGAGAATTCCAGTACCGGATGCAGGACAATACGAATTGTATTATTGGGTATATAAGCCTGATGAACTTCGCAGAGGCCGCAGGGGCCGCGGCCGTTCAGGGGGAGATCCGGAATATCACTTTAAAGTGAGGTATGACGAGGACGAAGAAAATGCTTTCATCAATTTACAGAGTTCGGAAGAGGGTTGGAGTATATTAGGAACTTACTTCTTCAGTAAAGATACGGTTGAAGTTGTTTTGAGTGATGACTCGAAGTTGCGATCTATAACAGCCGACGCGGTAAAGATTGTAAGGAGGTAATACAAATAAACAGTACTTTCGCATGTGTTTGATGTAATATAACGCATAATAAAATTGAATTAAATAAAAAACTATGGATATGAAACGGTTAAGGATACGGTTTTCTTGCATGCTGCTTTTATTGGCGGGAGTATCATTGTTTTCATACATGAGTGCTCAAGCACCCATGACCATTCAACAAGCACTGGATATTGCGGAAGAAAATAATCCCGATATGAGAGCTGCAAAACTTAATCTAGAGCGATATCAATACAACCTTGTTGCTCAACGTGCTTCGTTGAAATCAAGGTTCTCATTGGATCTTGACCCAATCAACTACAGCAGGTCGAGAAGATTTGACAACCGTTTATCCCAGTGGTATACGAATGAAACACTGGCCACGAGTGGGACATTTATGATATCCCAACCAATCTTGTTTACCGATGGTGAAGTTTCGCTTATTAATACATTTGGATGGCAGGATAACCAATCAACGGTAGAAGGAATGGATAACAGTAATAGGGCATTTAGTAACGATTTATACTTACGGTTCAATCAGCCAATTTTTACATATAATCGACGCAAAATGGAAATGCAGCAGATTGAGTTTGATTATGAAAATGCGGGAATCAGGTACGCTTTGCAA
This sequence comes from uncultured Proteiniphilum sp., assembly GCA_964605035.1. Lineage (GTDB taxonomy): Bacteria > Bacteroidota > Bacteroidia > Bacteroidales > Dysgonomonadaceae > Proteiniphilum. The sequence continues at coordinate 42,118 of CAZSBA010000004.1, forward strand.
CGATTAAACATGGAAAGAAGTATTACTAATCAATTTTATACCGTGTTTATGGCTCAAAGCAACTTATCGATAAGTAGGGAAGAACTCGCAAATACAGAGCAGAGTTTTGAAATAATAAGGAATAAGGTGGAGGCTGATTTATCGGCAAGAGAAGAACTGTATCAGGCAGAGCTTAATCTTGCTAACGCACAGTCCACTGTAGAAGAACGTATTGTTTCACTCGAAAACGCAAAAGATCAACTGAAACAAACGTTAGGAATGCCTTTGCATGAAGATATTGAAGTGACAGTAGAGATTGAAGTGAGTCCGTTGGCTATAGACTTGCTACAAGCGGTGCAGAGTGGACTAAACTCGAGAATGGAACTTCGACAGCGTGAAATTGATATCAAACTCGCAGAACTACAGATGATACAGACCAAAAGTCTAAACGAGTTCAGAGGAGATATTTCGCTTTCAGTAGGGATTATAGGTGACCACCAAAGATTCGAAAATATTTATGATAATCCTACCCAAAACCCTAGGGTGGCAATAAGCTTGACAGTTCCAATATTTGATTGGGGAGAAAAAAAAGCACGAGTAAGAGCGCAAGAGGTTGCACAAACACTTGCAAAGCTTGAACAAGAAAACTTGAGAATTGATATTGAACTGGAGGTAAGACAAACATGGAGAAGACTTGAAAATTTGCGTACTCAGATTGACATAGCAGAAAAAAGTGTTCGAAATGCACAGCTTACATACGATATTAACTTAACTAGGTACAGGGAGGGAGACCTTACCGGGATGGAAATTAGCCAGTTCCAAACACAGTTGTCGAATAGAAGAATGGCATACTCTCAGGCGCTGATCAATTATAAAATTGAACTGCTTAACCTGAAAATCCTAACATTATACGACTTTGAGAATGAGATACCCATTGTACCAACTAAGGAATGGGCAGGAACCGTTGAAAATTAATAGTTTAATTATATGAAGTACAGAATCTTATTATCTACGCTTATAATTGCTTTACTCACGGCGTGTGGAAATACACCCCAGAGCAGTCAAAGCGAAATCGAAACACCAGTATCCGTGCAGGAACTTAAAAAAGGCTCCATCAGCAGGTTGATTAACACAACCGGAACTGCACTGGCAACGTATAGTACTGAGCTAACTGCCGAGATGAATGGGTTTTACAACCTTCAGACAAATTCTTCCACTGGAAAACCTTATAAGTTGGGCGATAGAGTTAAAAAAGGTCAGCTTATTATCCGCCTTGAAGATAAGGAGTATGAAAACGGGATTGCGATTGAGTCTAAAAAGCTCAGTCTTGAAATAGCAGAGCAAGAGCAAAGCAAACAAACGGCCCTATACGAAAAGGGAGGAGTTACGTTGAGCGAAATGCGCAATACCGAGGTAAGAGTTACTAATGCTCGTTACGACTTAGAAAACGCTGCCTTGAGCCTTCAAAAAATGGAAGTGCGGGCACCTTTTGACGGGGTGATAGTCACTTTGCCTCATTACACGCCCCAGAGCAGAGTGACACAAGGAAGTGAAATGGTTGGTCTGATGGCTTATTCACGCATGTATATGGAAATTAATCTCCCCGAAAGTGCTATCGAGTATGTGCAATCGAATCAACCGGTACACATCACTCACTATACCTTGCCAGATGATACGATCAAGGGTGAAATAAGTGAACTGTCGCCAGCCATTAGCACCGAAACACGTACATTCAATGGAAAGGTTTTGATTGATAACAACCAATTGAAATTGCGTCCAGGGATGTTTGTTAAAGCCGATATTGTGGTTAATCGAGCCGATAGTGCTATTATTATTCCTAAAGAAGTGGTTTTTTCTAGAAGAAACAGGAAGTATGTTTATATAGTAGAAAGAAATACTGCTATACTACGTGATATTCAAACGGGGCTTGAAGATGAAAACAATATGGAAGTAACCCAGGGTTTGAACGAAAATGATAACCTGATTATAAGGGGCTACGAAACGTTACGTGAAAACAGCCGCGTAAAAGTATTGAAATAACAGAATACAGTAAATGAGAAATATACTCCGATTTGCTTTAAAAAATCCCGTTTCCATAAGTATGATTGTATTCGCAATCTTACTGTTGGGTAAGATCTCATACGACAGGTTAAGCGTGGATTTATTGCCCGATATGAATTCGCCCCGCCTATTCGTGGAGTTCGAAGCCGGTGAGCGCCCTCCGGAAGAGATAGAGAAAATGTTTGTCGAAAGTATGGAGTCGATGGCTATCCGGCAAAGTGATGTAGTGCAGGTATCTACCGTTATTAGGGCAGGGTCTGCACGTTTAACTGTTGAGTATGTACAAAATAAAGATATGGACGATGCCTTTTTGGATCTTCAGAAAGCAATTGTGCCGTTTTCTCAGAACCCAGATATAGAATCTATCAATATCACTCAACACGATCCGAATACAGCACCAGTAATGCTGATTGCAATGTCACACAATTCGATTACTGACATGGCGGAATTGCGAAAAATGGCGAATAGCTATGTCCGTAATGAACTTATTCGCCTCGAAGGAATCGCTGAGGTGGCCTTATCGGGTGAAGAGATACCTGTACTAACTATAGAAACCGATCCGTACCTCTTGAATGCATTTGGTATTACGATGGAAGAAATAGCTTCGAGAATTGAAACAAACAATCAGAGCATTTCAGGTGGGCGAGTTAGCGAGCTAGGATTGCAGTATCTGGTAAAGAGCTCGTCGTTATTTACCTCAGAGTCTGATTTTGAAAACCTAATAGTAAGTTACAAACCCACACAATTAGTAGAGTCTGGAGCGTCTTCACAAAATGCAGAAAGTGCACCCTTGTATTTGCGTGAAGTAGCCAACGTGAAATTCGAAAACGCACGTCCTGATAATATCACGCGAATTAACGGGGAGCGTTGTATAGGTTTGTCGGTCTATAAAGAGATGAATTTTAATACTGTTAAAGCTGTTGATTTGTTAACCGCTCAACTTGCAGTTATAGAGCAAGCTTTACCAGGTTACAGTTTTCAGGTAATAAGCAATCAGGGAACCTTTATTAAGCAAGCAATTGGAGAGGTGATAAACAGCGCTTTCTTTGGAATGTTGCTTGCAGTTTTGGTTCTGTTTTTATTTCTTAGAAGAATGGGAACGACTCTTATCGTTAGTGTCTCTATACCCATTTCAATAATCGCCACGTTTACCATGATGTATTTCAGTGGTCTTACACTTAACGTAATGACACTTAGTGGACTTGCTTTGGGAGCAGGAATGCTTATAGATAACGCTATTGTGGTGATAGAGAGTATATTCAGAAACCGAGAACAGGGTTCGGAACGTAAAAGCTCAATAATCAACGGGACGACGGAAGTTTCGGGGGCAGTAATCGCTTCTACCTTAACGACGATTGTGGTATTTATCCCAATAGTCTATATGCATGGTGCTTCAGGTGAGCTCTTTAAAGACCTCGCATGGACAGTGACATTTTCTTTGTTATCCTCGCTTTTTGTAGCTTTGCTGGTGATTCCCATGTTGTATGACAAACTAATGCGACGGAAAAACACGAAAAGCGAAGCAAAAGCGGTGCAGTTCAAAGGGTACAGCAAGCAACTTAGAGTATTGCTCAACCATCGTTGGTGGGTAATTGGTGTGTCTGCGGCAATTTTGCTTGTTACTATACTTTTATTTCCGTTTATCGGTACCGAGTTTATGCCACGTACAGAAGGAAAAGGTTTCACAATATCAGTGAAATTACCGGAAGGGACACAGTTGGAACGAACCGATGCAGTTGTAAATAATTTGGAGTATCTTTTGCATACTATTAGTGAAGATAGTTTGGCTACAATATACACACATATAGGTAGAGGTTCATCGGATAACGAGATTTTTGAAGGAGAACATACAGCGATAATGAAGGTAATACTATCTAAACAGAGTATGGCTACTCCGGAATATGTTATAGCTAGTTTAGTGGAAGCGACCGACAATATTGAGGGGTTGGAACTTTCTTTTAAGCAGGACGACCATTCTCTAGGTGAGTTTCTGGGGGATGATGAGGCGCCAATTGTGGTGGAGGTCAAAGGTGAAGACCTCGAAGAGATTGCCTTTATAACAGACGATGTGTTGTTGCGGATGGAATCGGTGGAAGGTATATATAACGTGAAATCATCGATGGCCGATGGGGCTCCCGAACTTAATATTTATATTGACCGCACCATCGCGGGAATAAACAATATCTCGGTAGCCACTGTAATACAGCAGATTGGTCAGCAGCTACAGGGACGTGATGTAGGTAAAATGGATTACCGTGGAGAGATGCGGGATATTGTCATTAAAGTGCCAGATATTACCACGACCGAATTGGGAGATTTGATGATCACGAGCGGAAATCAAGAGTTTAGGTTGAGCGAGATAGCCACCATCACTCGTTCACTTGCACCAAAAGAAATCTTTCGCAGGAATCAAAGCCGAATCAATAAAATTCTTTCGAATATGGAGTCAGATAGATCTCTCGACAAGGTGGCGCAGGAAATTAGTGCGTCTGTAGAGGATATTGAACTTCTTGCAAATTATTCTATCACGGTAACGGGAGAGGAAGAGCGACGAAAGGAGTCGATGAAGAGCCTTGTGTTTGCTTTATTGCTTTCTGTGGTTCTAGTATATATGGTGCTGGCATCTCAATATGAATCATTGCTGCACCCCCTTACTATATTATTGACCATACCTTTTGGATTGGTGGGGGCTGTGATGATTTTCTTGATAACCGGATCACCCCTAAATATTATGGGTGCGATGGGAATAATCATGCTGGCTGGTATAGCTATCAATAACTCAATCCTTTTAGTAGGACGCATAAACCAGCTGAAGGCTACGATGGATCTGACTGAGGCTATTGTTCAAGCAGGACAACAGCGTATTCGTCCGATCATCATGACAAGTCTTACCACTATCCTGGTGTTATTGCCCATGACTTTCAGTTTCGGTGAAGGCGCGGCGATGCGCTCTTCTATGGCTGTGGCCGTGATAGGAGGACTCGTTACTTCCACGTTGATGAGTTTGGTTGTGATTCCGTGCGTGTATTATGTTTTTGAACAGATGAAATTGAGGGTAACAAAGAGAAAAGGATGAACTTTCTTTTAAATAAAAGAATAACAATTAGTATGCTGTTTATCGCAACTACCTTGTTGGGGTATGTGTCGTATAAGCAATTGCCGGTAGAACTGCTTCCCAATGCAGAGTTGCCGATGCTGTACGTTTCTGTCAACTCACAACAGGATATGGATCCGGCATACGTGGAATCGGAGGTTATTATTCCCCTTGAAGGAGCCATTAGCTCAGTAGGTGGAGTAGACCAAATACAATCGGAGATCAGTAGCAGGCAATCATCCATACGCGTAGACTTCAAAAGTAGCGTTAATTTTAAAACCACTTCGCTTAAATTGGAAGAGAAGATGAAGGAGGTTTCGGCATCTCTTCCCGACGGTTTTAACGTGAGCGTACAAAAGATGGACGTGTCTATGATGAGCAATACGTTCATGTCGCTGCAAATTCGTGGCTCTGGAGGAGTAGATCGCGTACGGCATATAGTGGATGAGGAAGTGGTGTCGGAACTAGAGAATATAGATGGTATAGCTGCGGTTAGTGTATTTGGGGGACGTGAAAGAGCTATAGAGATTCAGTTAAATAGAGATGCGAGTAATGCATTAAATATAACACCATCCCAGATAAGTAGCCTTTTGAATAGTAATGCACGTGAAAAAGTGTTTGTGGGTACTGTTAATGAAACGCACAATCAATTTTTTGTTCACGTGAATTCATCGTATACAAAGGTGTCGGATCTTGAAAATCTTGTGATTGCACCTGGCCCTATCCTTCTGAAAGATGTAGCGACGTTGTTTTTCGATCTAAAAGAGGAGGTCTCGTATAGCCGCGTTAATGGGAAAGAGGCGATTTCAGTTTCGCTTGTAAATGATGCACAAACTAATCTTATCGACCTGTCGCATCGTACATTAGCAACTGTGGATCGTCTGAATGAGCGATTGGAAATGTTAGATGTGGAGATTGTGGTCGATTCCAATACAGCCGAGACTATGGAGAACAACATCAATCAGATCATTCGACTCGCGTTGGTTGGTGGATTGTTGGCAGTTATGATGCTTTGGTTTTTTCTGAAAAATTTACGTTTGGTACTTTTAATTGCCCTCGCAATGCCAATTTCCGTCATCACGGCTTTTAATTTCTTTTATTACGCTGGAATTTCCGTCAATAGTCTAACACTCATTGGGATGGCATTGGCAGTAGGTATGTTGTTGGATAACAGTATCGTTGTTTTGGAAAATATATACCGATTGTCTGGATCAGGTATGCAGGCGGGTGAGTCGGTTAAGAGGGGAACAAAAGAAGTGTGGCGTTCGATAGTTGCAGCAACACTTACCACAGTTATTATATTTTTACCCTTCCTTTTCTCTGATAACTTCTTGCTTAAGCTCATGGGTATGCATATTGGTGTATCTATTATTTCTACCCTCGTGGTATCATTGGCTGTGGCATTATTGTTCATCCCCATGGCTGCTTATTTTATACTGAAAGGCAAAAGGAACGAAAGTATCTTTTATCAGAAAGTATCGCTTACACAGCGTCCGATTCAGGTATACCTTGTCTTGTTGAAAGCTTGTATGCGTAATCCTGGAGTGACTATCTTTGGAGCTGTCATATTGTTATTTGTTACTCTAATACTATCTCTTTCCACCGCAACTCAACAACGAAGAGAAGTGGATGCAGATCGTTTTAATATTTATATTACTATGCCTACCGGAAGCACTTTGGAAAGTACCGATAACGTGGTTAGGGTACTAGAAGAACGTTTAGAAGAGATTCCGGAAAAGAAAGATCTTGTCAGCCGAGTTAACGAAGAAGAGGCTGTCTTGACACTCATATTGCAAGAGAATTTTCAAAAGATAGGTAAACGCGGAATATCTGATATTAAGGCGGATGTACAGACCAAAATACCGAATATTGGAGGAGGCGAAATTTTCGTTGCGGATGCAACGGGAGGCGGGCAAAGCAACAGTGGTGGTCTAAGCGGGATGGTTGGATTTATGAGTTTACTGGGAATTGGGAATAATCAGGAGAGGATTATTATCAAAGGATCGGATTACGAAATGATGGAGCTGGTAGCTGATGATATTCAATATCAGTTAGAACAACAGGATTTTATACAGAATTCAAGGGTTTCATTTACACGTCGACAACCAGAGATACTACTCGATTTTGACCAATTGTTGCTTACCTCTTATGGGATAACTCGTGCCAATATAACAACAGGGCTTTCGGAGTTGAATACCGAGTTTTCGTCTGGCACTACCTTCAAAGTAGGCGAAGAGTCTTATGATATTATTATTCGCGACAAAACGCCTGAAGAAGAAGAGCAACAGAGGCGACAAAGAACAATAGATGACCTCGAAGCCGTACAGATTATGAATACCAGTGGGGGCTTGCATGACCTTATAGACATTGCCACTGTTAACAAAGGATACGGTCGTTCCCGTATTACACGTGTCAATCAAGATAAACAGTTAGAGGTTCAGTACGGATTTTCTCGAAGCGTTACAGGCTCAAAAACGTTACTTGAAGGATATCGTGCCGATATCGACCAGTTGATCGCTAACTATAACCTACCAGCAGGTGTAGCCATTGAGGTGATACATGAAGAAGATCAGTTTTCTGACTTTAAATTCCTTATACTTGCTGCCTTTCTATTGATCTTCATGATACTTGCAATGGTGTTCGAGTCTGTGACTACACCTTTGGTTATGCTTTTTTCTATTCCTTTGGCAGCCATTGGTTCGCTGTTAGCACTAATTATCACTGGAAACAGCTTGCTTAACGCTAATACACTAATGGGTTTTCTTATATTACTGGGTGTGGTGGTGAATAACGGAATTATTTTAATCGACTATTCGAATATATTGAGAAAGAGAGGGTTCCGTCGCGAAAGAGCGTTGATGTCCGCTGGATTGTCGCGCATACGTCCGATTATGATTACCACCATCACAACAATTATTGCCATGCTCCCGTTGGCTATGGGCGATAATGAATACGCTGGAGCTATAGGCGCTCCCTTCGCCATAACTGTGATAGGGGGGCTCGCATTTTCAACCATGCTGACACTATTGATTATCCCTACTGTGAATATGGGACTTGAAAATACGTTGGAGTGGTATCGTGGCTTGACCCCAAAAATAAAGATTACTCATCTTGTCATTTTCGTGGTTGGTGCGATTAGCATCTACATGTATGTGGACGACTTGCTGTACCAGGTACTATACATTACGGCGCTGGCAGTGCTTATCCCCGGAGTGACCTTTTTTATGCAAACTAGTTTACGTAGTGCTAAAGAGAATGTGGTTGATCCGGAACAGGAGATTAGTATTGAAGTACGTAACCTTGTGAAGATATATGATAGGTCGGGCCGTTTTTCACGTGAATGGAACAGTGGATTGGAAATACGACGACGATTGGGTTTGAGCGGCGAGTATCATTCACTAAAAGATTTCACAAACGTTATCTGGCAATTTATCCTTTGGGCATTTGGCTTCTATTTTACATATTTTTATATTAATAATAAGTTTTGGGGTTTCATATTGTCTTTTGTAATGTATGCGGCTACTTTGTACTTATGGCGCAAAATTAGATCTTACTTGTTTTATCGATTTGAAGGTAATATGACCGTGAAATACTTGAATCGTTTTGTGTTTTGGAGTTTGCCTCCTTTGATCTTGTTTGGTTTATATAAAATGCTGGATAATCTTCCAATGGTTTTGATTATTGGAGCACTTTGGGGATTGGGCATAGCAATTTATATCTCTTCTAACTACATTCACGCGAAAAATATTAACATCGAACGTATTTCTGGTCGTTTCGAAGGATTAAAGAGGGCTTATTTCAGAATGGTTATTAGTATTCCTTTCATTGGCAAGCGTCGTAGACCATTTAAAGCACTACGTAGTGTATCGTTTGAAATAAAAACTGGAATGTTTGGTCTGCTGGGGCCTAATGGAGCTGGAAAATCGACTTTGATGCGTATTATCACTGGTATTCTTGAGCAAAGCTATGGAAGTATTTGGATTAACGGGATGGATACCCGTGTTTATCGCGAAGAATTGCAGAGTTTAATCGGTTTCCTTCCGCAGGAGTTCGGGACATATGAAAACATGTCTTCATTAGAATTTCTGGATTACCAAGCAATCCTTAAAGGTTTGACAGATAGTGACATTCGCCATGAGCGTATTGAGTATGTGTTAAAAGCGGTTCGTATGTACGAACGTAAAGATGATAAGATAGGTTCTTTCTCGGGTGGAATGAAGCAACGGATAGGAATAGCTTTGATACTTTTACATCTGCCTCGTATATTAGTGGTTGATGAACCTACTGCTGGGCTCGATCCTCGTGAACGAATACGCTTCCGTAACTTGTTGGTAGAGTTAAGTAAGGATCGTATTGTAATCTTTTCTACTCATATCATTGAGGATATCTCCAGCTCTTGTAACCGGGTGGCGGTGGTGGACAAAGGGGAGTTGAAATACTTTGGAGTACCGGAGAATATGCTTGAAATGGCAGAGGGAAAGGTGTGGCAATTCTTGATAGATAAGGAGTCGTTCGACGAAAAGTTAGATAAATCATTAGTGGTACATAATATCCAGGATGGTGACTTGATTCAGGTACGTTATATATCGGTGCATGAGCCATACTCGGGAGCTGTACAAGTAGAGCCCAATCTTGAAGACGCGTACTTATGTTTACTGAAAAATATCTGATAATATGGGTTTAAAAAATTATATAGGCTTAACAACTAAGATAGTACAGTATAATTTAAAGATTATATTTGCTGGGAAATTCTTCTGGTTTCTTCTGGCTGCTTTTGCTTTTTTTGCCTTTTTCATGTTTCAGCAAGCATGGAACCGGGCTGAGATTAACGAAGGGTCTATTTATGGATTGTTACTATTCCCTTGCTTGCTGCTTATATTCTACCCGGTTGTATTTGGTATTCAAAACGATGAAGATAACCGTATTTTAGAAATTATTTTTGGAATACCTAACTACCGATATAAAGTATGGGGAGTGCGTATGCTTATGATTTATGTAGCGAATTATTTCATCCTGGTTATTTTTGCTTACATTGCCCTTATATTGCTTTATCCTGTAAACCCTTTCGAGATGGCTGCTCAGCTCATATTTCCGATGTTGTTTTTCGGAAATATGGCTTTTATGTTTTCGACTATTACACGAAGTGGAAATGGTACTGCAGTGATTATAATTGTGTTAGGGTTTTTGATGTTTGTTTTCATGGGTAGTAATAATCAATTATCCAACTCTTTTTGGAATGCTTTTCTAAATCCGTTTTCTATACCTAACGATACCCACCCCTTAATCTGGCAGAATACCCTTTTAAAGAATCGTCTTTTCCTTTCAATTGGTGGTATAGTGTGGTTGCTAATCGGTTTTCTAAACCTGCAAAAGCGTGAGAAATTTGTTTAGTAATGTGCTTACTTAATTACTTCTGCGAAATCCTCAATATTTTCATCAACATATTGAGCAACTATTAGAGTTTCTTCCTCTTCTATATAGAAAAATTTTTCTTCGAGTTCATCGAATTGCTCAAACTGTTCATACATAGCCATGAATTCTTCTTCGGTGGTCTCGCGCTCCAGTTCTGTGCGATATTTCTCATAAATGTCTTTGGCTTTATATAGAATCTTTGAGAAGCCTTTTGCTCCGATTTGTTTAAGAGACTTGGCTGTAGGGTTGTCAAGCACATAGCCTCCGTAACCGTTTTGTATTAATTGTACAAAGCCACCTTCATTTACTTCTTCAATAAAGAAGCGTAAGGCAAGCAATGTGTGCTGATAGCCGTTGAGCATTTCTATGTTATCATTAGTAATATCACCTCCAAGTGCTTCTAGGTATGTATCGGTGAATAATTTTAAAAATTCATCCATGCCTTTTTCAGCAGCTTCAATTATTTTTGATTCCTCAATCTGTATCATATTGTTCTATTGTTATTTCGATAACAAAAGTAACAGTTTATTATGGAAAAAATGTTACATTTGTCTGAAATTACCCTATGAAGTTTAAATTTAAAAATTAGTATTTATATGAAGGTAAAACCCTTTAGGGGTGTCCGTCCCCCGAGAGAGCTTGTGAAGGATGTAGCGTCACGCCCTTATGATGTTCTTAACTCTGAAGAGGCCCGCAAAGAGGCTGAAGGCAATGAGAGGTCGCTTTATAGAATTATAAAACCAGAAATAGATTTCCCTGCAGGCAAAGATGAGCATGATGCTGATGTATATGAAAAAGCAGCCGAAAACTTTAAGATGTTTTGTGATAATGGTTGGCTGGTGCAGGACGAGAAAGAACATTACTATGTTTATGCTCAGACCATGAATGGTAAAACACAATACGGACTAGTAGTGTGTGCATATGTAGAGGATTACATGACTGGCAAGATTAAAAAACATGAGCTTACACGTCGTGACAAAGAAGAGGATAGAATGAAGCATGTTAGAATAACTGATGCTAATATAGAGCCTGTGTTTTTCTCATATCCCGATAATAATAAAATAAACAGGGTTGTTGAAAAGGTCATTCAGCGTGAACCTGAATATGATTTTGTCTCTGTTGATGGGGTAGGACATCATTTCTGGCTAATTGATGAGGATAATGATATTGCTTCAATAACAGAAACATTTAGTCAAATTCCATCTCTATATATTGCAGATGGTCACCACCGATCTGCAGCTGCAGCACTTGTAGGTGCAGAAAAAGCTAAGAAGAATTTAGATCACACAGGAAACGAGGAGTATAACTATTTTATGGCCGTTTGCTTCCCCGATAGTCAATTAACCATAATAGATTATAATCGAGTAGTAAGAGATTTAAATGGACTGACTCCTAATGAATTTATTCAAAAATTAGAGAAAAATTTTATTGTTGAGCCTACAGGATCTGATATTGAAAGACCAAAGAACTTACACAACTTTTCAATATATCTTGATGGTCGGTCATTTAGTGTAACTGCCAAACCTGGTACTTATGATGACAATGATCCAATTGGCCAGCTTGATGTTACTATTAGTTCTAATTTAATTCTAGATGAAATATTAGGTATAAAAGATTTGCGTAGTGATAAACGCATCGACTTTGTAGGTGGTATTCGTGGTCTGGATGAACTAAAACATAGGGTAGATAGTGGAGAGATGGCTTTTGCTATTGCGCTTTATCCGGTATCTATGAAGCAGTTGATGGATATTGCAGATACTGGAAATATCATGCCTCCCAAAACTACCTGGTTTGAACCAAAACTACGGTCGGGATTGGTAATTCATAAATTACACTAATCATTTGCACATTTTATTATTGAAAAAAGAAATCAATATATTAAATTTGCAGTAAATAACCCAAATTTGTAACAATTTAAAAGTAGGTGTATGGCCCATCATGATTTAGATGAACTGGATGAGAAAATTCTTAGTATGATTGTAGAAAATGCCCGAGTTCCTTTTTTGGAGGTGGCGCGTGCTTGTAATGTGTCTGGTGCAGCCATACATCAAAGGGTGCAAAAACTTACCAATCTAGGTATCATTAAAGGTTCTGAGTATATTGTTAATCCCGAAAAACTTGGATATGAAACCTGTGCCTTTATAGGGGTTTTTCTTTCATCTCCTTCAACTTTCGACTTTGTTGTTGAGGAGCTTGAGAAGATTCCTGAAGTTATAGAGTGTTACTATACCACAGGACAGTATGATCTTTTGATAAAGGTGGTTGCTAAGAATAATAAAGATTTGCTACGTATTATTCACTCTAAGCTTCAGCCTTTAGGTTTAGCGAGAACTGAAACAATTATAAGCTTTAAGGATGCTTTCAGTAAAAGATTCCCTATAAGCTTTATATCAGATCAAACAGTTTTATAGAAAAAATTTTAAAGATAATATTAACATTAATTATTTACTATTGTGACTTCACGTAGAAATTTTATTAAAAAAACTGCAATTGGTTTAACAGCAATTGCAGTAAACCCGTCTAAAATTGCATCTCATACCTCTTCCGCTAGTGTTAGTGGGGTTAAACAGGGTGAAAAGTATGTATCTAAGAGATTACCTCTTAATGAACGTAATTTTACCTCGGATGCCGTTGAGAGTACTATCAAGAGAATAAAACCTCTTATTAAGGATCCAAAATTGGCATGGATGTTTGAGAATTGTTTTCCAAACACCTTAGATACAACTGTAAATTTCAGTATTAAAAATGGTAGACCCGATACTTTTGTAATAACTGGTGACATTGATGCAATGTGGCTGAGAGATTCATCTGCACAGGTTTGGCCATATTTGCCCCTTGCGAATTCGGATGATAAGCTTAAGCAGTTGATAGCTGGACTTATTAATAGACAAACTGAATGCATAATTGTTGACCCATATGCAAATGCTTTCTATAATGAAGATAGGCCTGATGGGGATTGGCAGAGTGATTTGACGCAAATGAATCCTAGAATACATGAGCGTAAATGGGAAATTGACTCACTGGCCTATCCAATTCGTTTGGCGTATAATTATTGGAAAACAACAGGTGATACGTCTGTTTTTGATGCTCGCTGGACAAAAGCAATGAATCTTGTAATTCAAACTTTTAAAGAGCAGCAAAGAAAAGATGGTACGGGTCCTTATAAATTCCAAAGGAAGACAGAGCGTCAGCTTGACACATTAAATAATGATGGTTGGGGTAATCCTGTTAAACCCGTTGGTCTTATTGTGTCTTCATTCCGTCCATCGGATGATGCTACCACATTCCAATTTCTTATCCCTTCTAACTTTTTTGCCGTGACATCGCTTAAACAACTTGCCGAGATAGCACAGAAAGTAACAGGGGACTCTGATTTAGCCTTAAAAAGTTTGACTCTTGCTAAAGAGGTTGAAGATGCAATCAAAAAGCATGCAATTGTTAAACATCCTAAGTATGGAAAAATATATGCTTTTGAAGTAGATGGTTTTGGAAATGCATTTTTAATGGATGATGCTAATATTCCTAGTTTATTGGCATTGCCTTATCTGGAAGGCTTGAATGTGAACGACCGAATTTATCAGAACACAAGGAAATTTGTACTAAGTGAAGATAATCCTTTCTTCTTTAAAGGTACGGCCGGGGAAGGAATTGGTGGTCCACATATTGGTTATGATATGGTTTGGCCAATGAGTATTATTATGCGTGCGCAGACAAGCAGAAGTGATGAAGAAATCAAATATTGTTTGCAAATGTTACGTGATACTGACGCTGACACAGGATTTATGCACGAGTCGTTCAATAAAAATGATCCAACCGACTTTACCAGAACATGGTTTGCATGGGTGAATACATTGTTTGGGGAGCTAATTCTCGATCTCGAGGGAAAAGGTAAAATGAATTTAGTAAACAGTATATAAGAGATTTATGAAAATGAGAAAATTATTAATTACAACACTAGTATTGTTTTTAGCTTTTAGCTTAAATGTTTTAAAAGCTCAAACATATGAGACTCCAGTTGATTATGTAAATATTCTAATGGGGACTCAATCTGAGTTTGCTTTATCAAATGGAAATACATATCCAGCCATAGCACTTCCGTGGGGAATGAATTTTTGGACACCACAAACTCGTAAAATTGGTGATGGTTGGCAATATGCATATACTGATAATAAGATTAACGGTTTTAAACAAACACACCAGCCAAGTCCATGGATGAATGACTACGGTCAGTTCTCGATTTTTCCAATGGTTGATAAGATAGAATTTGATCAGGAAAAGAGAGCAAGTTGGTTTTCACGTAAAGCAGAGGTTGCAAAACCATATTATTACAGTGCTTACCTTGCTGATTATGACGTTACAACAGAGGTTACGCCAACAGAGCGCGCTGCTATCTTTAGGATTACTTTTCCTGAAACTGATAGCGCAATAGTGCTTGTAGATGCATTTGATAGAGGCTCAGCAATAGAAGTACTGAAAGATAAAAATGCAATTATAGGTTATACAACACGTAACAGTGGTGGTGTTCCAGCAAATTTTAAAAACTATTTTGTTGTGGTATTTGATAAACCATTTGAACTGACTCGAATTGTTTCAGACAAAGAAATACAAGAAAGTGGTTTAAAATCTGAGTCAAAACACTCAGGCGCATTTGTGGGTTTCTCTACTGTAAAAGGTGAGCAAATAACTGCTAAGGTGGCCTCTTCATTTATAAGCTACGAGCAGGCTTGGTTGAACCTTAATGAGGTTGCCGACAAAGAGTTTGAAACTGTTAAACAAGAGGGTCGTGACATTTGGAATGAGGTTTTAAGCAAGATTGAAATTGAAGGTGGAAATCTGGATCAACAGCGCACATTTTACTCAACATTATATCGCTCTACACTCTTTCCACGTAAGTTTTATGAAATAGATGCTAATGGAAAAGTTATGCATTACAGTCCATATAATGGAGAAGTTCTTCCTGGATATATGTATACTGATACTGGATTTTGGGATACATTTAGAGCATTATTTCCACTCCTGAACCTTGTTTATCCTTCTGTTAATATGGAGATTCAAGAGGGATTGGTAAATACTTACAAAGAGAGTGGTTTCTTGCCTGAGTGGGCTAGTCCAGGCCATAGAGGAATTATGATTGGTAATAATTCAGCTTCTGTTGTTGCAGATGCATATCTAAAAGGTTTAAGAGGGTATGATATTGAAACTCTTTATGAAGGCATGCTTCACGGAACAGAAAATGTACATCCAAGAGTGTCTTCTACAGGACGTTTAGGGCATGAGTATTATAATACTATAGGTTATGTTCCATATAATGTAGGCATTAACGAGAATGCAGCAAGAACCCTAGAGTATGCTTATGCAGATTGGACAATTTACAAACTCGCTAAAGAGTTGAAAAGACCTCAAAGTGAAATAGATCTTTTTGCAAAAAGAAGTCAAAACTATAAAAACCTTTATTCTCCTGAACATAAATTAATGAGAGGTAAGAATGAAGATGGTACATTCCAGTCGCCATTTAGCCCAACCAAATGGGGTGATGCATTTACTGAAGGTAATAGCTGGCATTACACCTGGTCTGTTTTCCATGATACACAAGGCTTAATTGATTTAATGGGCGGTAATAAAGAGTTTGTAAATATGCTCGATTCGGTATTTATTATGCCTCCAATATTTGATGATAGCTATTATGGTGGTGTGATTCACGAGATTCGCGAGATGCAAATTATGAATATGGGACAGTATGCACATGGTAACCAGCCTATACAGCACATGATTTATCTTTATAATTACGCTGCAGAACCTTGGAAGGCACAATACTGGAATCGTGAGGTAATGGATAAGCTTTATACCCCAAATCCAGATGGCTATTGTGGAGATGAGGATAATGGACAGACTTCTGCATGGTATGTTTTCTCAGCATTAGGATTTTATCCTGTTTGCCCTGGAAGTGATGAATATGTAATTGGATCGCCACTATTTGAAAAAGCAACAATACATTTAGAAAATGGCAACAAGGTTGTGATTAATTCACCTAACAATAATCATTTTACTAGATATATTGATAACATCAAAATGAATGGTAAAGATTATTCAAAGAACTATTTCAAACATTCAGAACTAGTGAAAGGAGTTAATATAGATATTAAGATGTCTGAAGAACCTAATAAAAAGAGAGGGATCAATAAATCGGATGCTCCTTATTCATTATCAAATGATAAATAAGGTGTAATCTACTGATATTTAATATACTGAAAGTGCTGAAGTTGCGGATGTGGATCCAAAATTTCAGCACTTTTTTATTAAGCATCCATAAGTGTTAATAATAAAAAAGCCGACTTTCAAATTGAAAGTCGGCTTTTTTGATAGTTGCGGAGGCAAGATTCGAACTTACGACCTTTGGGTTATGAGCCCAACGAGCTGCCACTGCTCCACTCCGCGATATTGTTTTCCTTAATCGGACTGCAAAGATAGAGAATGTTTTTGAAATACCAAAATATAGACGATTTTTTTTTAAATCTACTCTAAAAGCAGTACATTTGAACCAAAATACGTCTTTAATATGTCAGACAGTTTAGTAATTATCCCAACATACAAAGAGAAGGAAAATATCGAGAATATTATCAGGGCAGTTTTTGGTCTTGAGAAAATGTTTCATATTCTTGTAGTAGACGATAATTCTCCCGACGGCACAGCAGAAATTGTTCATAGATTAATTGTTGAAGAATTCTCCGACAGGCTATTTATTGAAGAAAGGAAAGGTAAACTCGGACTAGGCACAGCATATATTCATGGATTTAAATGGGCTCTGGCTCGCTCTTACGAATATGTATTTGAAATGGATGCTGATTTCTCACATAATCCTAATGACTTGCTCAGGCTATACTCTGCCTGTCATGAAGATGGTTGCGATTTATCGGTAGGGTCGAGGTATTCATCTGGAGTCAATGTGGTCAATTGGCCAATGGGACGGGTATTGATGTCATACTTTGCATCGTGGTATGTACGATTAATAACTGGACTAAAGATCATGGATACTACTGCAGGTTTTGTATGTTACAAAAGAGAGGTCTTGGAAACACTTGATCTGGATGATATAAGATTTAAAGGTTATGCTTTTCAAATCGAAATGAAGTATACCTCAACAGTTTTGGGCTTCAAGTGTAAGGAGGTGTCGGTAATTTTTGTGAACAGGCAACTGGGTACATCTAAGATGAATACTTCAATATTTGGTGAAGCTTTTTTTGGAGTTATCATTTTACGCTGGCGTAAGATTACAGGAAAAATAAAGTCTAAATCGAAAAACTTATGACTCTTATACATAAAGCCACAATTATAAATGAAGGCGACTCTTTTATTGGTTCTGTATTAATAGAAGGGAATAGAATTTCAAATGTTTACAGAGACGATATACCTGAGAGGTTGTTGAATGAATGTCGTGAGGTTATAGATGCAAGAGGATTGTATTTGATACCTGGTGTAATTGATGATCAGGTGCATTTTAGAGATCCAGGCTTGACACACAAAGGTGATATCTTATCTGAGAGTAGAGCAGCTGTTGCGGGGGGAGTTACATCATTCATGGAGATGCCTAATACTAATCCTCAGACTGTGACAATTGAAGAGTTGGAGAAAAAATTTGAATTAGCATCGAGTAAATCAATTGCTAATTTCTCTTTTTATCTAGGTGCTACCAACAACAATATTGATGAATTGAGAAAAGTTGACAAGAGATATGTGTGTGGTGTAAAGATATTTATGGGTTCATCTACAGGAAGTATGCTTGTAGATAATGTAAAATCTCTTCAGCAGATATTCGCAGAGGTGGATATGGTTATTGCCACTCATTGTGAGAAAGAAGATATAATTCGTGAGAATATTGAATCGTTTAAAAAGCAGTTTGGAGAGGAGGATATCCCAATAAAATATCATCCTCTTATAAGAAGTGAGGAGGCTTGTTATCGATCATCTGCACAGGCAATTGAGCTGGCCGATAAATATGGGTCGCGCCTACATGTGCTTCATTTGTCAACTGCAAAAGAACTAACTTTGTTAAGTGATTCCAGACTCGAGGATAAAAAAATAACCGGTGAGGTGTGTGTGCATCATCTATGGTTTACCGATAAGGACTATGACGAGTATGGGGCTAGAATAAAATGGAACCCATCTGTTAAAACGATGGATGACAGAGATGCTCTTAGAAATGGTTTATTAAATAATAAACTCGATGTTGTAGCTACCGATCATGCCCCACACCTGTTGAGTGAAAAAGAAGGTGGTTGTCTAAAGGCTGCCTCCGGGGGGCCGCTGGTGCAACACTCACTTCAGTTGATGTTTGAAATGGCACATGAAGGATATATTTCTCCCGAACTGGTAGTTGAAAAGATGTGTCATGCACCTGCAAAACTATTTAACGTAAAGGACAGAGGTTTTATCAGAACAGGTTATTATGCCGACTTAGTATTACTGGATATCAATGAGATGTATACCGTTACTAAAGATAATATACTTTATAAGTGTGGTTGGTCACCATTTGAAGGTCGTACATTTAAAACTACTGTAAAGAAGACTTTTGTTAATGGAAAGCTTGTTTACGATAATGGTGTTATCTCTGAGAGTAAGTTCGGATTTGCACTTGAGTTTAATTAATATTTAATTTAGTGAGATTCTTATTTAGTGTTCTGGGAGAGGGTAGAGGTCATTATACTCAAGCCCTGTCATTATCTGCCATGCTTCGCAAGCATGGGCATGAAGTGGTAGGTGCTATTGTTGGTACAAGTGATAACAGACAAGTTCCTCCATTTTTTAAGAATAAATTTGGAGCTCCTATATACGAGTTTAGTAGTCCAAATTTCACCACATTCTATAAACAGAGACGCCCTAATATTTTTATGAGTGTTTTAAAAAATATATCGCGTCCATTTATATTCCGTAAAAGTTTACAAACAGTAAGAAATGTAATAAAAGATATTAGGCCCGACGTAGTAGTGAACTTTTATGAGATGATTACAGGAATGGCTTATGAAATTTATAAGTTCGATAAGAAATTGGGTATACCAATGATATGCATTGCTCATCAGTATGTACTACTTAATCAGCATTATAAAACTACAGCGGAGCAGGATGTAAAATATTATTTACTGAGAATGTTGTCGCGAATAACTTCTAATCGCGCATCGAAGATTTTGGCCCTATCTTTTAGAGATATTCCTCGTTCTGGGAAAATAATAGCTATGCCGCCATTATTGCGATCTGAAGTTTTTGAAATAGAGCCTAAGGTTGGTGACTACATTCATGGTTACATGGTTAATTCAGGTTATCTTGATGATGTTACTAGTTGGCATGAGAAAAATCCTGAGGTGCCACTTAGATTTTTTTGGGATAAGAAAGGTGCAGAAGAAATTACAAAGATTGATAACAATTTCATTTTGTATACTCTTAATGATGAGATTTTTTTGAAAAGCATGGCTGGATCTAAAGCATATGCTACAACATCAGGATTTGAATCGATTTGCGAAGCACTCTATTATCGTAAGCCAATTTTAATGATTCCTGTTCACCTTGAACAGGAGTTTAATGCTTTTGATGCAGGCCTGTCAGGTGCAGGTATAACTGCCAAAAAGTTTAACCTGAGTAAACTAATAGAATTTATCCCCGAATATAAACCAGACGAAGATTTTCGAGACTGGGTACATCGGGCTGAAGAAATGTTCATTAAAGAGTTGATTTATATGCCGACAGAGTCGCGATAAAAATCTAAGGCTTCAAATATTAATTCTTTTTCAGCTATTTGGTCAATTTTAACATTCCCTATTTCCGAGAGAAGCGTGAAGTTGATGTTATCACCTTGATTTTTCTTGTCATGCTTAGCAATCTCAAATAACGTTTCGTAATCATCACAATTTATATAAAAGGACCCATAATTTTGATGAATAAATCGAACTGTCTTCTGAAGCTTATCTTTAGGGAAGTTACATATTCTGTGAGATAGGTACAACTCTACAATTATTCCCCATGCTACTGCATAACCATGTGGTATCGGTTTTTTTTGTGATATAGCAAAACTCTCAAAGGCGTGTGCAGTGGTATGTCCTAAGTTAAGGGCTTTTCTGATATTCTTTTCAAAAGGATCTTGATCAACAATTCCTCTTTTGATACCTACAGAACGAAATAATAACTCATTTAACTGTTTAAAATCTATATTGTCTAAAGGGAATTTTAGTAGTTTATCTAGGTCGGTTGATGAGTGTATCAAAGCATGTTTAATCATTTCTGCATAACCCGATAGAACTGCTTCGTGTGTGAGAGTATGGAAAAACTCTGTTGAAATAAGAACCTGTTCAGATGGGTAAAAGGCACCAATCTCGTTTTTATATCCTGCAAAGTTAATGCCTGTTTTACCGCCAACAGCAGCATCAACAGCACCAAGCAGAGTGGTGGGTATATTAATATATTTAACTCCTCTTTTAAATGTAGCAGCAGCAAACCCCCCAAGATCCGTAACCATACCACCTCCAAGATTTATAAGCATTGAGTGACGTGTAGCCCCATTGGAAGTAAGCTCTTCCCATACCTTGCATAGATTATCAATAGTTTTATTGCTATCATCAGCTTGTATAATAATTAGTTTTGCTGCGCTAATAGCAGGAATATTTTTTATATGTGGATAACAGTGTTGGTGAGTGTTTTTGTCTGTAAGTATAAAAAGTTTGTCGTGACGAATACTCTTTATCGCTTTTTCAGTATCAACACTTATGTTTGTGGTCTTTATTATCTGTTGCATTATTTCTAATTTAGTTGTTACTCTTAATTAAGTGCTTTATATAGCTCTTCTTGAATTCTTTGTCTGATTTCGAGTGAAGAAAGACGGTTTGGCGATCTGGAAGGATTAACTCTGTTGGATAAAAATATATATATCATATTATTATTTGGATCGACCCAAAAGCTTGTTCCCGTGTAGCCCGTATGACCATATACTTCAATGGGTGTTCCGGGACTTGTGGGATTTGTTCTGCTATTTTGAGGATCGGGTTTATCGAAGCCTAAACCACGACGACTTATACTGCTCTTAGTAGTAGTAAATAGTTTGATGCTTTCTTCGCTTAAATATCGTTCACCACCATATTCACCACCATTTAACCACATTTGATACAGTTTAGCAAGGTCGTTAGCGTTTGAGAAGAGTCCCGCATTTCCAGAGATGCCTCCAAATAAAGCTGCCCCTTCATCATGTACATAACCAAGGAGATGTTGCTTACGAAAAAAAGGATCAATCTCTGTTGGTGCAATAACTTCCTTTGGGATGTATCTAAGTGGTAGATAGGTCGTGGAGTTAGCCCCTAATTTATCGAAGAAATTTGTTCTCACATAAGTGTCAAGATTTAGACCGCTAATATTTTCAATTGCCTCTTTTAGTAAAATGAAATTGAGACAGCTATATCTGTATTTTCCTCTATTACTCACAGGTGAAATGATGATATCCTTAAGTAGCGCTTCTTTCATTTTATCGCTAGCATACATATCGCTGGCAACAGGCTGATAAAATATTTCAGTAGGTTTAGATGAAATCATCTCTGAGTGAAATTTGTAATCTGTCCTTCCCCAGGCTCCAGCGTAATTAGCGTTGTATCTCTGTGATCGTTGGCCAAATAGTGAGCCGGTGTAGCTGTTTTTATCTATTGCAGTAGTATAGTAGGGTATAAACGCTGTAAGACCTGACTCATGAAGAAGTAGGGAGCGTATGCGTATATTTTCTTTATCGGTGCCTTTTGTTTCTTTTACATACCTCCCTATGTTGTCTTGAAGTGCTATTTTTTTTTCGTCGTAGAGTTTCATTATTGCAGGCACGGTTGCAGACGCTTTAGTAACAGATGCTAAGTCATAAACAGTTTCGGTTGTTACATCGGGACTGTCTCCATAATTTAAGTTGCCAAACTCTCTTTCATAGATGATTACCCCATCCTTTGCTACCAATATTTGACAGCCTGGATAAGCGCTCTGACGGACACCTTCAAGCGCGATATGTTCTATGTTTTCAAATTTAGATGAGTTTATTCCCACTTCTTCGGGCATTGAATAGCTTAAACGAGTTTTTTTAGTAGAAATGCCCGTGCCTTCTTTAAAGGTGCCAGAAGAGACAGGTAATTTTCCATTCATTCCTATTCCTCCAAAGATCCCTTGAGCAGCACTCATTTGTGCATATTCGCTATTATCATATGAAACAATAAGCGAAGAGGCATTATTGGCTGAAGTTTGGAAAGTGCTTAGCCTATATGGAGAGGTGAAGTGTACCAATATGGTCTCTTTTTCTTTAGCTATTTTTTGTAGTGCCGATGAGTCTTCTATTTTATCGGAATGGATAGATATTATTACTCTGTCGTAATCACTTAATTGTGTTAAACTAGTTAGCTCAGATGCAGACATTATCTTGAAAATAGATACATTGGTATATTTTTTTAAGTATGTCTGAAACTTGTTAGTTGCAGATGCCCCAATAGATACAGAGGCTATTTTGATCTTGTCTAATTCAGCCAGCGGAATAATATTATTGTCATTTTTTACAAGTGTCACTGCGCCATCATAAATCTTTCTCTTTGTCCATTCGGCAGAAGTGGAATTTACTTTATTATATATGGTTGCTTTATCTATCGGCTTAAAATTGTGAGCATTGAGAATAAATTTATAAGTAAGGATTCTCTTAACTTTTTCCTCAAGTAATGAAGTGGATATTATACCATTTTGAACTGCTTTTTTAACAGATTCAAATTCATTTTTCTGGTTAATTACTCCTAGTATAATATCATTACCTGCCAATAAAGCTTTTACACTCACATCGGGTTGATTCGAAACACCTTTCATGGCCATTCCATCTGAGAAGGTGAGTCCTGAGAAACCCATTGACTCTTTAAGTAATTTAGTTGTAACTTCCGGAGATAGAGACGAAGGCATTCCTTTTGTTTTTAAAGCAGGTACATTAAGGTGTCCAATCATTATTCCTGAAAGACCTGCATTAATAAACTCTTTAAATGGCAACA